>NZ_JBHWZJ010000157.1:0-16116 GCF_042728415.1 Streptomyces sp. NPDC060198
CCCGCACCCCTCCGCCGGGGCGCGGGCTCCCGCCTGTCATGGGCCGCCGGTCCCGGGGAAGACGGCCACCATGAACGCCACTTCCTCCCGGCGGATGAACCGCCTGGCCCCCCTGCTGGTGGTACTCCCCCTCCTCGCGGCATGCGGCGGACACGACGGGGACGTTCCGGTGCGCTCCGGTGCGGGCGCACCCCCGGAGCTCTCCGGGGACACCCGGCTGGTGATCACCACGGAGAACGGGGTACGGCTGCGTCCGGCCGACGGCGAGCACGCCGCCACCGACCCCCACGTCGGCGCCCGTTGGTCGCACCGGGGCGACACCTGGGTGCTCGACCTCACCTGCCACGAAGCGGACGGTGACGGGGACGCGGACGGTGACGGGGACGGGCACGGTGAGGACGGCGCCCGGGACGGCGACGGGGCGTGCCCCCGGATGCCCGCGATCGAGGTGCCCGCCGTCGCCTCCGTCACCGTCACCGCCCGGAACGCGGGCATCGACGTCGCCGGGATCGACGCTCCGCTGGACCTGACCACCGTCAACGGGGACGTCACCGTCGTCCGGTCGGGCCGGGACGGCGCCACCGTACGGCTCGCCACCCGCAACGGGTCCGTACGCACCGGCACCCTGCGCTCCGGCCGGCTGCACGCCGAGACGGTGAACGGGGACGTCACCCTCAACAGCACCACCTCGCCGTCCCCGCTCACCGCCGCCACCACCAACGGATCGCTCCGGGTGTCGTTGCCGCACACCGCCCCCGCCTACCGAGTCGCCGCCACCACACGCAACGGCACCACTGCGGTGACCCTGCCGACCACCGAGGAGCGGAGCGGGCCCGCCATGACGCTCACCACCGTCAACGGCGACGCCACCGCGACCCGCGACTGACCGCACCACGGGCCCGGTCGGCGTCAGGCGGCCGGCTCGCCGTTCTTCGACGCGGCCGACGCGGCGGAGGGGGCGGGCGCGGGCCCGGCGGAGGCCTTAGGAGCCGGTACGGCCGGAGCCGGAGGTGCCACGGGTGCGGGCTTCGCCAAAGCGGCCGGTGCCTCCCGCTGCGGCTCGGGGGCCGCCTCGGCGGCGCCCCGGGCCTGCCGCAGGTCCTCCGGTCCGCCCCCGGGCGGCTCGCCCAGCTCCGCCAGCGCCGCCCGGGCCGCCGGGGCGTCCAGCGGCGAGAACGCCGGATCGGTGCGCAGGGCCTCCGCCAGATGCCGGCGGGCCGCCCCGATGTCGCCCACAGCCGCCTCCATCACACCCGAGTGGTAGGAGTACGAGGCGCTGCGCACCCCGCTGTCGGCCGCCTTCAGGGCGAACTCCAGCCCCTCCTCCGACCGGCCGGCCCGATGCAGCGCCCAGCCCAGCGCGTCCGCGACCTCCGCGTTCCGCCGCTGCCCGTCCCACGCGGCGCGCAGCCGCTCCACGGCCGCCTCCGCCTCGCCGTGCTCGCTCTCGTAGCGGGCCAGCGGCAGCGTCTCGTCCACCCCGTTCCGCTCCGCCGACGCGGCCATCCCCAGGAACGTCGCGAACTGGCTGGCGGCATCCCCGTCGAGGCCCAACGACTCGTAGAGTTCCGCGAGTTCGAGGGCGTACTCGGGGCGCGGGAGGCGCTGGAGAACCCGCTGGTACTCCGCCATCGCCTCGTCGGTGCGGCCCAGGGCGGTCAGCGCGCGGGCCCGGCCGGCGAGGGAGGCGTGGTGGCCGTGGTCGACGGAGAGCGCCGCGTCGTACTGCCCGAGCGCCTCCCCGGCCTCGCCGCGCTCGCGGGCCAGGTCGCCGAGGCGGTGCAGCGCCTCCGCCTTCTGCGCGGGGGTGCCGGAGCGTTCCGACGCCTCCTGCGCGGTGGCGAGCGCGTCCTCGCGCCAGCCCCGGTCGCGGTACAGCTCGGCGGTACGGCCCAGCGCGGGCGCGCCCTTGCGCAGGGCGGCGAACTTCTCGGTGGCCGTGGCGGCCGCCTCCGAGTCGCCGAGCCCGTTGTACGCGTCGATCAGCGCCGGGTACACGGCCCAGGCGACCGACGCCCCCGGCCCGCGGTCCCGGACCGCCTCGCCCCACTTCTTCGCCGCGAGGAAGTCGTGCCGGGCGTCGGCGAGTTCGGCCAGCCCCACCCAGGCGGCACTGTTGCCGCGGTCTCCCGGCACGGCCGCCAGCGAGCGCTTCAGCGCCTGTTCGGCGCGCGGGTAGTACCCGAAGTCCGCGGACCGGTGGGCCCATTCCACGTAAGCCGAACCGAGCGCCGCCCAGGCCGGGGCGTCCGCCGGGTGGCTCCGTACCCAGCTCTGCCGGTCGCCGATCAGCGCGGTCAGGTCGGAGAGCGAGGCCGGGGCCCCGGCGGTCGCCGCCGACCTGGCCCGGTCCGCCGCTCCCGGCGCCGCTGCGGGGGCCGGGTCGTCCTCCGGGACGGCCACCAGCGCGCCCGCCACCAGCACCCCGGCGGCCACCGCGCCGACCGCGGCCCGCCGTAGCGAGGTACGCAAGCCGGGGGGCGGAGGCTGTACGTCGGTGGGAGGGGGCTGCGCCTCGGGCGGAGCGTCCCGGTCGGGTCCGTCCTGCGGGAGGGGCGGAGCGGACGGCATCGTGCGGGCATCCGGGTCCTGCTGCGGCATGACATCCATACGATCACTTTGCGTCAGCGCCCAGAGCGCACCGTGCTCCGGAACTGCCGCCGCAGACGGGTTCACACCATTGGCCGCCGAGTGCCAGGCTGGAGGCATGGACCGGGACGATCTCCTCGCACGGCTTCGGGCGGCCCTGCCCGCCGAGGCACTCCTCACCGACCCCGACGTCACCGCGTCGTACGCGCACGACATGGCGAGCTTCTGCGACGCCGGAGCGCCCCTGGTGGTCGTGCTCCCGCGCACCGTCGAACAGGTCCAGCACGTCATGCGCACCGCGCACGCGCTGCGCGTACCGGTGGTGCCGCAGGGCGCCCGTACCGGCCTCTCCGGCGGCGCCAACGCCAGTGACGGCTGCGTCGTGCTCTCCCTGGTGAAGATGGACCGGATCCTGGAGATCAGCGCCGTCGACCGGATCGCCGTGGTCGAGCCGGGCGTCGTCAACGCCGACCTCTCCCGCGCGGTGGCCGGACACGGCCTCTCCTACCCGCCGGACCCCTCCAGTTGGGAGACCTGCACCATCGGCGGGAACATCGGCACCGCCTCCGGCGGCCTGTGCTGCGTCAAGTACGGCGTCACCGCCGAGTACGTGCTCGGCCTCGACGTCGTCCTCGCCGACGGGCGGCTTCTGACCACCGGCCGCCGCACCGCCAAGGGCGTGGCCGGATACGACCTCACCCGGCTCTTCGTCGGCTCCGAGGGCAGCCTCGGGATCGTCGTCAAGGCGGTCCTCGCGCTCCGCCCCAAGCCGCCGCGCCGGCTCGTCCTCGCGGCGGAGTTCCCCTCGGCGGCGGCGGCCTGCGACGCCGTCTGCCGGATCATGGAGCGGGGACACGCCCCTTCACTCCTCGAACTGATGGACCGTACGACGGTCCGCGCGGTGAACGCGACGGCCCACATGGGCCTGCCCGAATCCACCGAGGCGCTCCTCCTCTGTGCCTTCGACACGCCCGACGCCCCCGCCGATCTCGCCGCGGTCGGGGTGCTCTGCACCGAGGCCGGAGCCACCGGTGTGGTGCCGGCCGACGACGCCGCCGAGTCCGAACTCCTGCTCCAGGCACGGCGCATCGCCCTCCCGGCCCTGGAGACCGTCAGGCCGGCCACGATGATCGACGACGTCTGCGTGCCGCGCTCCCGGCTCGGCGAGATGATCGAGGGCACCGCCGCCGTCGCGGAGAAGTACGGCCTCACCATCGGCGTCTGTGCCCACGCGGGCGACGGCAACACCCACCCCGTCGTCTGCTTCGACCCCGCGGACCCCGACGAATCCCGCAGGGCCCGCGAGTCCTTCGACGCGATCATGGCGCTCGGCCTCGAACTGGGTGGCACCATCACCGGTGAACACGGCGTCGGCGTCCTCAAGAAGGAGTGGCTCGCCCGGGAACTCGGTCCGGTCGGAATCGAGTTGCAGCGCGGGATCAAGGCCGCCTTCGACCCGCTCGGCATCCTCAACCCCGGCAAACTCTTCTGAGCCGCCGGACCTCGTCCGCCCGACAGGCTCTCAGCCCTCGTCGGTCTCCTGGGGTGCCTCGTCGGGGCCGAACAGATCGGCGAGCCACAGCTCGTCGGCGGGCAGCGGGGAGAGCAGCTCGGCGAGCTCCCGGTCGACGGCCTCGCCCCAGGAGCCCTCGTTCTCCGTACCCGGTGGGACCATGCCGAGGGTCCGTTCCAGCCACGCCGACACCGAGGTGGACGGCACCTCCAGCAGGGCGTTGCCGTCGGGGGAGTTCAGCGCGACACAGATGACGTCGCGCTGTCCGACCTTCGTCGGCCAGATCCGTACGTCCCCCTGCCCGCACGGCCGGAACACCCCCTCCATCAGCAACTCCCGGGCGAACGTCCAGTGCACGGGCGACTGGGACCCGACGTGGAAGACGATGTGCACCGCGTACGGGTCGTCCGCCCGGTACGTCAACCGGGCGGGTACGGGAATGGAGCGCTCGGGCGACAGCACCAGCTTCAGTTCCAGCTCACGTTCCACGACGTTGCGCATGAGATGCACGACCTTTCGATGCCCAGGGACCGGTTCCGCGACCGGCCCGCACAAGGAGAGAGCGCGCTCCCCGTCCGCGGTGACGCGACTTGAAGAGAAAATCTTCGACGGGACCTGAAAGTGGCCCAAACACCAGGACCGGCCCGGGGGAAGGCGGTGGTCTGATAGATGTTGACTCTTGTGTTGCGGCTACGAAGAGATACGGGACCCGCTGATGAGCGCGCCAACTCCGGCACCCGGTGAGGACCGCCCCCGTGAGGGGTACTACCCCGACCCCTCCATCCCCGGTTACGTCCGGTACTGGAACGGCGTCTCGTGGGTTCCCGGGACGAGCCGCCCCGCACCGGGGCAGGACGCGACGGCCTCCTCCGCCGCGGGAGCGGCCGTGGAGACCCGCCACCGGGGCGCGGCCCCTGCCGCCGCCCCCGTGGAGGAGACCGGCCCGGTCTTCTTCGACGAGGAGGAAGCGGCCCAGGAGGGCGCCGAGGCGGCCCGGTTCGACCCGTCCCAGCAGGCCCCCGTCCACCCGGGCGGCCTCCCCGTCGAACGCGCCCACCACCCCGAGCCCGCCTCCGCGTGGCAGGCCGACACCTCCCGGCAGGCCGGCTTCGGCAACGACGCCGACCGGCGCGTCTCCTGGGGCGGCGGCCGGCCGGGCGAGGGCCAGGTGCCCGGGCAGGGCGCCCGCGGCGCCGACCCGCGCGCCTTCGCCGAGTCGGACCAGGACCCGCGCCGCCCGGCGCTGCCGCACGGCGCCGCACCGGCCGCGCTGCCCGCCGGACGGGACGGCGCTCACGACGGCCCGGTCCGCACCGCTCCCGACGCCCGCTCCGGTGCCCCGTCCTCCGACGGCGCGGTCGTCCGCGCGACGGGCCGGGACGCGGCCGCCCCCGCCGTCCCGCTCCCGCCCGGCGATCTCCGCCCGGCCCTCGCCCCCTCCGCGTACCAGCCGCCCGCCGGTCCCCAGCGGCAGCCCGTACAGCAGCAGCCCCCCGCTCCCGCACGCGAGGCCTTCGGTGCCCCGGGCGGGCAGGCCGGCCCCGGGCAGGGCGCAGCCTCCTGGGCCCAGCCGCAGCAGGCCCCGCAGTCCCGGCAGGCGCAGCACCCCCCGCTGGGGTACCAGCAGCCGCAGGCCGTCCAGCAGGCACCGGCTCCCGCCGGTCCCTACGGCGGCCCCGCCCCTGCCGGGCCGCAGGCGGCGGACCAGCCGGTCGTGCCGTGGAAGCCGCCGGTGGACGACCCGTTCCAGCAGATGGCCCGCGCCCAGTCCGCGGGCCGGCCCGCCGGGCTCGGCCGGCGGTTCGTCGCCCGGGTCCTGGACACGGTGGTGCTGGGCGCGCTCGTCGGCGCGGCGGGGTTCCCGCTGGTCACCGCCGCGATCGACCACATGGACGCCAAGATCGAGGCCGCGAAGCTCTCCGGCCGCACGGTGACGGTCCATCTGCTGGACTCGACCACCGCCGGACAGCTCGGCGGGGTCCTCGCCGCCTTCCTCGTCGTCGGCTTCCTGCTGGAAGCCCTGCCCACCGCGAAGTGGGGCCGGACGCTCGGCAAGAAGCTGCTCGGCATCCAGGTGCGTGACGTGGAGTCCCAGGACGTGCCCACCCTGGGTGCCGCGCTGCGGCGTTGGCTGGTCCACGGTCTCCTCGGGCTGCTGGTGATCGGTGTGCTCGACGCGGCGTGGTGCCTGTTCGACCGCCCGTGGCGCCAGTGCTGGCACGACAAGGCGGCCCGTACCTTCGTGGCGGGCTGACCTCCTGTCACCTGCGGTCGGCCGAGAAGCGGGGGTGCGGCCGGCGCCCGCCTCCGATGGCTGACGGTTCGTCACCCGAAAGCACCTGAGCCGTTGCGGGGCGGTGCGGGCCGGGGTGCACTGCCCGCATGAGCAACGACGCGCCGACGCCCGGCCAGCCGCCCGAGGACGACGATCCGTTCCTCAAGAAGCCCCAGGACCCACCGCCGTCGTCGGGCTCGCCGTACGGCGGCGCGCCGCCTCCGCCCCCGCCGCCCTACGACCCGGGACCCTACGGCGGCGGCCCGTACGGCGGCGCGGACCCGCTCGCGGGGATGCCGCCGCTCGGCGCGCCGGGGGTGCGGATCCTGGCGCGGCTGATCGACTTCCTGATCATCTCGATCCCGCTCTACCTGATCTCGCTGCCCTTCGGCGGCGCGGTCGACGTCACCTCCGACAACGGCGACAGCGACGTGGGCAACGCCGTCACCAACACGTACAGCGGACACCAGCTGATCTGGTCACTGATCGCGCTGGTCTGTTACGTCGGGTACGACACCTACTTCACGCACAAGGACGGCCGCACCCTCGGAAAGAGGCTGCTGAAGCTGCGCGTCGCGATGCTGAGCGACGGGAGCGTGCCCCCCACCAACGCCTCGCTGATGCGGGCGGTCGTGCTCTGGCTCCCGGCGCTCCTGTGCTGCCCGTGCCTGTGGTGGCTGATCAACATCGTGCTGATGTTCACCGACAAGCCGTACCGGCAGGGCCTGCAGGACAAGGCGGCCAAGACGGTCGTGGTCAGTGCCGGCTGAGTGGTGCGCGGCCCGTGCGCGAGCGGAGGACGCCGCGGGGAGGCTCAGTGCCCCACGTGCCGGCCGACGCGCTCCTCGGCGGCCTCACCCTCGCGGGGCGTGCGGGCGGGCGTCCGGTACGCGCGGGGAGCACCGGCCGGGACCGGGCCCCGGGCGCGGTGGAGCGTGGGGGCGGTCACCGCCACCAGTACCCCCAGGGCCAGCGCCGCGAGGCAGACGGCGCCCACGGCGGCCGACGACGAGGCGCCGGACACCAGCAGCAGGGCGAAAGTGACGAGGACGACGGTGGCGCAACCGTAGACGAGTTGTGCGGCAGTCGGACGCGGCATGGCGGTATCCGTCCTGGAGGTCGTCGGATGTGGACCCGCCCGCGCATCGGGGCGGCTCTACGACGGTGGATGCCCGTGCGGGCCACGGATACGCATGACCTAACCCCCAACGCCGGTGCACAGGGGGCGCATTGGCTCACGACATGTGCCAAGGCGGCCGAGCGACGCGCCGGTTGGCCGAACATCGATTGTCCGGATACCGGAAGGCGGCTCCTGCATAGTGCACTTGGCCGGTACAAGTCAAGACCTGTCTTTTCTCCAGCAACTCCGATCGAATGTCGTCACTTGTGACGCGTCCACGTGCGCGCGGCCCCTAAATACCCCCTGGCCGCGCACGCGAACGCCCGGGGAGGACATCAGGTGACCAGTAAGAGAAGCGGCCTCCGTGCTGCTGCGGTTGTCGTGGCCATGGCCGCGAGTGCGGCCACGGCGTCGACGTTCTTCGTCGCGCAGGCGGCGCAGCCGACGCCATCGGCAGGCACGTCCCTCGCCGAGAGCCGAGACCCGGCTCCGGAGAAGGCCGAGGACCACAACCTCGAAGGCCCGTTCAGCGAGAAGCAGAACAGCGAGCGCCAGGCTGCTCTGGAGCAGGTCATCTCGGGCGACAAGAAGGTGACCGACCGCGACGGTTCCAAGGTCGTCAAGCTCGACAACAAGAAGTACGTCGAGCTCGGCCGCGAGAAGACCGACAAGATCTTCACCATCCTGGTCGAGTTCGGTGACCAGGTGGACAACTCGACCCTCTTCGACCCGGACGGCTCCGGACCCGAGGCGCCGGTCGTCAAGTACGGCGGTACGCCGGGTCCGGCGCACAACCAGATCGCCCAGCCCGACCCGAAGAAGGACAACAGCACTGCCTGGCAGGCCGATTACAACCAGGCGCACTTCCAGGAGCTGTACTTCGGCACCAGCGCGTCCTCCAACTCGCTGACCAAGTACTACGAGAAGACCTCCTCCGGCCGCTACTCGGTCAACGGCGAGGTCTCCGACTGGGTCAAGATTCCTTACAACGAGGCCCGTTACGGCTCCAACTACTGCGGCGCCAGCAGCTGTGCCAGCGTGTGGGACGCCGTCCGCGACGGGGTCAACGCCTGGACCGCGGACCAGAAGGCCAAGGGCTCCACCACGGAGCAGATCAAGGCCGACCTGGCCCAGTACGACCAGTGGGACCGGTACGACTACGACGCCGACGGCAACTTCAACGAGCCCGACGGCTACATCGACCACTTCCAGATGGTCCACGCCGGCGAGGACGAGTCGGCCGGCGGCGGTGTCCAGGGCGAGAACGCCATCTGGGCGCACCGCTGGTACGCGTACGGCACCAACGCCGGGGCGACCGGCCCCACCGGCAACAAGGCGGGTGGCGCGCAGATCGGCGACACCGGCATCTGGGTCGGCGACTACACCGTCCAGCCCGAGAACGGCGGACTGGGCGTCTTCGCCCACGAGTACGCCCACGACCTCGGCCTGCCGGACCTCTACGACACCTCCGGTGGCGGCGAGAACTCGGTCGGCTTCTGGTCCCTGATGTCGGCCGGCTCCTGGCTCGGCCGGGGCCAGGGCGAGATCGGCGACACCCCCGGCGACATGACCGCCTGGGACAAGCTGCAACTCGGCTGGCTGGACTACGACACGGCGAAGGCCGCCACCAACTCCACCCACAAGCTGGGCGTCTCGGAGTACAACACCGCCAACAAGCAGGCGCTGGTCGTCAACCTCCCCGACAAGGAGGTCACGACCACCGTCGTCGCACCGGCCCAGGGCGCCAAGCAGTGGTGGAGCGGCAGCGGCGACAACCTGTCGAACACGCTGACCCGTTCGGTCGACCTCACCGGCAAGACGTCCGCCTCGCTCGACTTCTCGGGCTGGTACGACATCGAGGCCGAGTACGACTACCTCTACACCGAGGTGTCCACCGACGGCGGCGCCAACTGGACCGCGATCGACGGCACGGTCGACGGCAAGGAACTGCCGCGCGACGCCAGTGACAAGCCCGGTCTGACCGACGTCTCCGGTGCCTACAAGAAGCTGTCGTTCCCGCTCGACGCCTACGCGGGCAAGAAGATCGACCTCCGCTTCCGCTACTCCTCCGACGGCGGAGTGGCCGGAAAGGGCTTCACCGCCGACGCCCTCACCATCAGCGCCGACGGTGCCGTCGTCTTCTCGGACGACGCCGAGGGCGACGACAACGGCTGGACGTCGAAGGGCTTCTCGCGCATCGGCGGGTCGTTCACCAACGACTACCCGCAGTACTACATCGCGGAGAACCGCCAGTACACCTCGTACGACGAGACCCTCAAGGTCGGCCCGTACAACTTCGGCTTCTCCACCACCCGCCCGGACTGGGTCGAGCACTACGCGTACCAGAACGGCCTGATGGTCTGGCTCTGGGACACCTCGGAGGTCGACAACAACACGTCCGCCCACCCGGGCACGGGTCTCATCCTGCCGGTGGACTCGCACGCCAAGCCGCTGAAGTGGACCGACGGAACGATCCTGCGGAACAAGATCCAGCCGTTCGACGCCCCGTTCAGCTGGTACCCGAACCAGGGCTTCACGCTGCACAACGCGGACGTGGCGCTGAAGATCAAGCCGACCCTCGGCGTCCCGCTCTTCGACGACCACAAGGGCACCTACTGGTACGCCGAGAACCCGACCGGAAGCGTCAAGGTCGCTGACACCAACACGCGACTCACCATCGTCAACGAGCCGCTCAGCGGCTCGACGATCACCGTGAAGGTCGGTCCCTCGACCAAGTAATTCGCATCACCGCAGGTCAGAACATGATCGGCCGTTGCCCCCTGGCGGGCAGCGGCCGATCGTGTTTAGGTGCCTCTTATTCCGATCCTTATTGACACGACGTCTCACGGGGGAGCGCGAACCATGGCAGGCGGAGGATTCAGCAGATTGCCGGACGGCTCGGTGGTGGTGGCACTCACCCTGGCCCGTCCGCCCCACGGGGCCCGTCCCGGCGCCCCCGTACGCGTACTCGTCCACGCGGCGAACCGGGCCCGCGCCCTCACCCGGCTGCGCAACCTCGGGCTGCGCGCCGTCTACCTCCGGGGCAACACCCAGCCGCCCACCCCGGACGAGATCACGGCGGTGCTGCACCACCCGGACGGCCTGCTCTGGCGGGACGCCCCGCAGGCCGCCCAGGAGCTCTGGCACCCCATACGCGCGCTGATGGGCCCGGCCGGACATCCCGGCCCCGCCAGGCCCGCCGCGTAGGCCGTGATCCGGCCGGATTCTCACTACGGTCGGGTTCTCACTCCGGTCGGGTTCTCACTCCGGCCGGGCGACGACCGGCTCGCCGGACAGTTCCACACCCGCCGCGCGGAGCTCCTCCAGGGCGCGCACGGTGGTGGGCGCCGCGACACCCGCCGTCAGGTCCAGCAGGACGTGGGTGGTGAAGCCCTCGCGCGCGGCGTCCAGCGCGGTCGCCCGCACGCAGTGGTCGGTGGCGATGCCGACCACGTCGACCTCGGTGACCTCGTGGTCCCGGAGCCACTGGGCCAGCCCCACCTCGTTCTCGTCGAGCCCCTCGAAACCGCTGTACGCCGCCGCGTACGCCCCCTTGTCGAACACCGCGTCGATCGCCCCGGAGGCCACGGCGGGCGCGAAGTTCGGGTGGAAGCCCACCCCCTCCGTACCGGCGACGCAGTGCACCGGCCACGAGTGCTCGAAGTCGGGCGTGGCGGAGAAGTGGTCGCCCGGGTCCACATGGTGGTCACGGGTGGCCACCACGTGGCGGTAACCGGCCTGGGCCTCACCGATCAGATCGGTGATCGCGGCGGCGACGTCGGCGCCGCCGGCCACGGCGAGGCTGCCGCCCTCACAGAAATCGTTCTGAACGTCGACGACGATCAACGCGCGGTGCATGGCGGGTGTCCTTCGGTGGGGGAGCGGATGACGGGGCGGGGGGTGGGTCCGAGCACCGAGCCTAGGCAATCGGGCGCGGGCCCGGGAGGCGTTGGTGCCCTCCGGTACGGACCGGCCGGCCGACCCGCCTTCAGACGTACTCGGTCGCCAGCACCGGCTCGCCCCGGGACAGCTGCAGCGCCGACATCGGGAGCGCGGCGCGCGCCGCGATGTGGCGCTCGCGGGCCGCCTCCAGCGACTCCCGGGCCACCACCTCGCCGCCGCGTACCAACTCCACCAGCAGCTGCCTGTCGGCCAGCTCCGCCGGCACGGGACCGGTACCGATCACCTCGGCCTCGGCGACGCCCCGCGCGTCCACCCGGCGGGCCGCCCATTTGCGCCCGCCCATCGACGACTTGGCGCCCATCGACTTCTTCGCCACCGGCAGCAGCGGATCGGCCGGATCGGCGGACGCGGCACGCGCCACCAGCTTGTAGACCATCGAGCAGGTCGGGCTGCCACTGCCGGTGACCAGTTGTGTGCCCACCCCGTACGCGTCCACCGGGGCGGCGGCCAGCGAGGCGATGGCGTACTCGTCCAGGTCCGAGGTGACCACGATCTTGGTCTCCGTCGCACCCAGCTCGTCCAGCTGCTGCCGCACCCGGTGCGCGACCAGCAGCAGGTCTCCGGAGTCGATGCGTACGGCCCCCAGCTCGGGTCCGGCGACCTCCACGGCCGTACGGACCGCCTCGGCGACGTCGTAGGTGTCCACCAGCAGCGTGGTGCCCCGGCCCAGCGACTCCACCTGCGCGCGGAAGGCGTCCCGCTCGGTGTCGTGCAGCAGGGTGAAGGCATGCGCGCTTGTGCCCACGGTCGGGATGCCGTAACGGAAGCCCGCCGCCAGGTCGGAGGTGGTGTGGAAGCCGCCCACGTACGCGGCACGGGCGGACGCGACCGCCGCCAGCTCGTGCGTACGGCGCGCCCCCATCTCGATGAGGTTCCGGCCGCCGGCGGCCGCCGACATCCGGGACGCGGCGGCGGCGATGGCCGAGTCGTGGTTGAGGATCGACAGCACCACCGTCTCCAGCAGCACGCACTCGGCGAAGGAGCCCTCCACCCGGAGCACCGGCGAACCGGGGAAGTAGACCTCGCCCTCCGGGTAGCCCCAGACGTCACCGCTGAAGCGGAAGTCCGCCAGCCAGGCGAGCGTCGGCTCGTCCACGATCTCCTGCTGGCGCAGGAACGCGATCATCTCGTCGTCGAAGTGGAAGTTCTCCACGGCGTCCAGCACCCGCCCGGTCCCCGCGAGGACGCCGTAGCGCCGCCCTTCGGGCAGCCGCCGGGTGAACGCCTCGAAGACGGAGCGCCGGTCGGCGGTGCCCGCCTTGAGGGCCGCCTGCACCATCGTGAGTTCGTACTGGTCGGTGAAGAGTGCGGTCGACGGCACTCCCACCCGTCGCCCCAGGTCCGCTGAGTTCATGGCAGGGATGCTACTCCACATCTCGTCAGAGTGACGAGATGTGGGTCGGTTTGTGCGCGGTGCCCCGTCGAGTGGCAGCATGGGAGGGGTGAGCGTCGCTTCCCCCGTAGAAATCGAACGTCCCGAGTCGGCCGAAGAGACCTTCGCCGTCCCCGAGCCCGACGTCCCCTGGGTGACGCTGGTGCACAACGACCCCGTCAACCTCATGAGCTACGTGACGTACGTCTTCCAGGCGTACTTCGGCTACTCCAAGGACAAGGCCCACAAGCTCATGCTCGACGTGCACCACAAGGGGCGCGCCGTCGTCTCCAGCGGAAGCCGCGAGGAGATGGAGCGCGACGTCCAGGCCATGCACGGCTACGGCCTCTGGGCCACACTCACCCAGGACCGAAACTGAGGCCGTCCGCACCTCTCTCGCCACACGCCTGAATTCCCGGAACTTCCGTCCCACCACCATCGGAGACCCCATGGCCGGCCACTTCGAGGCCACCCCCGACGGCGGCGCGGCCGTCGCGCTCGACGAGGTGGAGATCTCCATCCTGCGCTCCCTCGCCGTGCAACTGCTGGAACTCGTCGGGCCGGGGGACGAGGCCGCCGACGGCGCCGACCCGCTCGCGGCGCTCTTCGTCGAAGGCCCCAGCGAACCGCCCTCCGATCCCGCCCTCGCCCGCCTCTTCCCGGACGCGTACGGCGACGACGACAAGGAACTGCGCGAGGCGTCCTCGGAGTTCCGCCGCTTCACCGAGATCGACCTGCGTGCCCGCAAGCGCGAGGACGCCCTCGCCGTCGTCCGCTCCCTCGACTCCCTCGCCTCCGGCGAGGACGGCGACGGTGGCGAGGGTGACGGCGACGGCGGGGAGAGCGGCGAAGGTGGTGGCGGAGAGCTGCGACTCACCGCCGACCAGGCCCGCCAGTGGCTCGGCACCCTCAACGACCTGCGCCTGACCATCGGCACCCGGCTGGAGGTCGGTGACGAGGACCAGGGTCAGGAGGGCTCCCTCTACCGGCTCCCCGACAGCGACCCGCGCAAGCCGATGGTGCTGGCCTACCTCTGGCTCGGCGCCCTCCAGGAGACGCTCCTCGAAACGCTGATGTCCTGACCCCGGCCACTCCCCGCGCGGCGCGACCGGCAGCTCAGACGACGCTCAAATCCGCATAACGATCCCGTCACCCGAACGGCCGCTTTTGCAGCGGCCGGAAACGCTTGTCCGCTTTTTCCTGTGGTCTGCGCCACAGAATGTCCGAGGGTGTCCCGACATGGCCGTGATACATCTTCACGACCGCCGGGGGCGCCATCCCTGTTCCCGGGGGCGCTGTCCGCCGGCCGACCGCCGGCGGCACTCCATCCATTTCCGGGGGGAACAGGACACGGTCCACGGCCCCACACGGCCGCGGCCCGTCGTGGAGAAAGGCGCAGTGACATGACATCCGCAGAGGTCGACAGCGGGCAGCCCGAGCGGGACGCCGCCGACGCTCACGGGAGCGGCGAGGGGTACCAGCGCGGCCTGGGTGCCCGTCAGATCCAGATGATCGCCATCGGCGGAGCCATCGGCACCGGGCTCTTCCTCGGAGCGGGCAAGGCCATCGCGAAAGCCGGACCCAGCCTGATCCTGGCCTACGCCGTCGCGGGCCTGGTCATCTTCTTCATCATGCGCGCCCTCGGTGAACTCCTCATGTACCGGCCGGTGTCGGGATCCTTCTCCGAATACGCACGCGAATTCGTGGGACCCTTCGCCGGATTCGTCACCGGCTGGACCTACTGGCTCTTCTGGGTCGTCACCGGAATCACCGAAGTGACCGCGGGAGCCCAGTACATGACCTACTGGTTCGACATCCCGCAGTGGGTCTCGGCGCTGTTCTTCACCCTCGTCCTGTACGGCGTCAACCTCATCTCCGTGAAGCTCTTCGGCGAGCTCGAATTCTGGTTCTCGATGGTCAAGGTGACCGCCATCGCCGGCATGATCCTCATCTGTGCCGGAATTCTCACCCTCGGCTTCTCCGACGCCGGCGACACCGCCTCCGTCACCCACCTCTGGTCCGACGGCGGATTCTTCCCGCAAGGCATCAGCGGCACGCTGATGACCCTGCAGATCGTCATGTTCGCCTTCCTGGCGGTCGAGCTCGTCGGCGTCACCGCGGGGGAGTCCAAGGACCCCGAGACCGTCCTGCCCAAAGCGATCAACACCGTGCCCTGGCGCATCGCCGTCTTCTACGTCGGCGCGCTGATCATGATCCTGTCGGTGGTGCCGTGGACCGAATTCCAGCCCGGTGTCTCACCGTTCGTCGCCGCCTTCGAGAAGATGGGCCTCGGGATCGGCGCCGGGATCGTCAACTTCGTCGTCCTGACCGCCGCCCTCTCGTCCTGCAACTCCGGGATGTACTCCACCGGGCGCATGCTCCGCGACCTGGCCCTCAACGGCCAGGGCCCGCGCACCTTCACCCGGCTCACCCGCAGCGGCACCCCGCTCGTCGGCACCACCTTCTCGGCCGCCCTGATGCTGGTCGGCGTCTGGATCAACTACCAGTGGCCCGGCCAGGCCTTCACCTACGTCGTCTCCTTCGCCACCATCTCCGGGATGTGGGCCTGGATCATGATCCTCGTCAGCCAGCTCCGCTACCGCGCCCGCGCCGACCGCGGCGAACTCCCGCACTCCGCCTTCCGGGCCCCCGGCTCCCCGTACACCAGCGCCTTCGCGCTCGCCTTCATCGGCATGGTCGTCGTGATGATGGCCGTCGACAAGGACACCCGGATCTCGCTCTACTGCGCCCCGTTCTGGGCGCTCCTCCTCGGTGTCTCCTACCTGGCGCTCAGGGCGCGCGACCCGCGGAACGCGGCGTTCGCCAAGCGCTGAGCGTGGCAGTGAGACTGCGGGGGATAAGCTCCGTAGTCGAGAGGGAAACAGCCCAGAGCACCGACTAAGGCCCCTAAGCGTACGCTAAGTGGGAAAGGATGTGGAGTCGCAGAGACAACCAGGAGGTTGGCTTAGAAGCAGCCACCCTTGAAAGAGTGCGTAATAGCTCACTGGTCAAGTGATTCCGCGCCGACAATGTAGCGGGGCTCAAGCGTACCGCCGAAGTCGTGTCATTCATACACATATCCCCAACGGGAGTATGGATGGGTAGGGGAGCGTCGTGTGCCGGGTGAAGCAGCCGCGGAAGCGAGTTGTGGACGGTTCACGAGTGAGAATGCAGGCATGAGTAGCGATACACACGTGAGAAACGTGTGCGCCGATTGACTAAGGGTTCCTGGGTCAAGCTGATCTGCCCAGGGTAAGTCGGGACCTAAGGCGAGGCCGACAGGC
>NZ_JBHWZJ010000158.1:0-16107 GCF_042728415.1 Streptomyces sp. NPDC060198
CCCCCTTCGGGGTGACCGCCCTGCGGACCGATCAAGCGACTCGCTTACTGGTTGTACGGACCGTAGTCGTAGTCCTCCAGCGGGACGGCCTGGCCGGAGCCGGTGCCGAACGGCGAGTAGTCGATGTCGTCGTAGCCGACGGCCGAGTACATCGCGGCCTTGGCTTCCTCGGTCGGCTCGACCCGGATGTTGCGGTAGCGGGCGAGGCCCGTACCGGCCGGGATGAGCTTACCGATGATGACGTTCTCCTTGAGGCCGATCAGGGAGTCCGACTTGGCGTTGATCGCCGCGTCGGTCAGGACCCTGGTCGTCTCCTGGAAGGACGCCGCCGACAGCCACGACTCGGTGGCCAGCGAGGCCTTGGTGATACCCATCAGCTGCGGACGGCCGGAGGCGGGGTGTCCGCCCTCGGTGACCACACGACGGTTCTCGGTCTCGAACTTCGAGCGCTCGACGAGCTCGCCCGGCAGGAGCTCCGCGTCGCCGGACTCGATGATCGTCACGCGGCGGAGCATCTGCCGGATGATGATCTCGATGTGCTTGTCGTGGATCGACACGCCCTGCGAGTTGTAGACCTTCTGGACTTCGCCGACCAGGTGGACCTGGACCGCACGCTGGCCGAGGATGCGCAGCACGTCGTGCGGGTTGGTCGCACCGAAGGTCAGCTTCTGGCCGACCTCCACGTGGTCGCCCTCGCGGACGAGCACCTTGGAGCGCTTGGAGATCGGGAAGGGAGTCTCTTCGCTGCCGTCGTCCGGCGTGACGATGATCTTCTTGGTCTTCTCGGTCTCTTCGATCCGGATGCGGCCTGCGGCCTCGGAGATCGGAGCGACACCCTTCGGCGTACGAGCCTCGAAGAGCTCGACGACACGGGGCAGACCCTGGGTGATGTCGTCACCGGCCACACCACCGGTGTGGAAGGTACGCATCGTCAGCTGGGTACCGGGCTCACCGATGGACTGGGCGGCGATGATGCCGACCGCCTCACCGATGTCGACCAGCTTGCCGGTGGCGAGCGAGCGTCCGTAGCAGAAGGCACAGGTGCCGACCGCGGACTCACAGGTCAGGACGGAACGCGTCTTGACCTCCTCGACACCCGCGTTGACGAGGGCGTCGATGAGCACGTCACCGAGGTCCACGTTGGCCGGCGCGATGACCTTGCCGTCGATGACGACGTCCTCGGCCAGCATGCGGGCGTACACCGAGGTCTCGACGTCGTCCGTCTTGCGCAGGACACCGTCCTCGCCCTTGACGGCGATCTTCAGCTTGAGGCCGCGGTCGGTGCCACAGTCCTCTTCGCGGATGATCACGTCCTGCGAGACGTCCACCAGACGACGGGTCAGGTAACCCGAGTCGGCGGTACGCAGCGCGGTGTCGGCCAGACCCTTACGGGCACCGTGCGTGGAGATGAAGTACTCGAGGACGGTGAGGCCCTCACGGAACGACGCCTTGATGGGACGCGGGATCGTCTCGTTCTTGGCGTTCGACACCAGACCACGCATACCGGCGATCTGACGCATCTGCATCATGTTTCCTCGGGCACCCGAGTCAACCATCATGAAGATGGGGTTCACCTTGGGGAAGTTCGCGTTCATCGCCTCGGCAACCTCGTTGGTCGCCTTGGTCCAGATCGCGATGAGCTCCTGCGTGCGCTCGTCCTTGGTGATCAGACCGCGCTCGTACTGCTTCTGGACCTTCTCGTCCTGCTCCTCGTAGCCGCGCACGATGGCCTTCTTGGCCTCGGGCACGACGATGTCGGAGACCGCGACGGTCACACCGGAGCGGGTCGCCCAGTGGAAACCGGCCGCCTTCAGGTTGTCGAGCGTCGCCGCCACGATGACCTTGGGGTAGCGCTCGGCCAGGTCGTTGACGATCTCGGAGAGCTGCTTCTTGCCCACCGAGTAGTCGACGAACGGGTAGTCCTCGGGCAGCAGCTCGTTGAAGAGCGCGCGGCCCAGGCTCGTACGCAGACGGAAGGTGTCGCCCGGCTGGTACTCGGGCTCGCCCTCTTCGGCGACCGGCGGCACCCAGCCACGCGGCGGGATGGTGCCCACCGGGAAGCGGATGTCGACCTTCGCCTGCAGCGACAGCTCGCGGGCGTCGAAGGCCATGGTGGCCTCGGCCGTGGAGCCGAACGCGCGGTCCGTGCCCTTGACGTTGCGGCCCTCTTCGTCCGTGGTGAGGAAGAAGAGACCCAGCACCATGTCCTGGGTCGGCATGGTGACGGGGCGACCGTCGGCCGGCTTCAGGATGTTGTTCGAGGACAGCATCAGGATGCGGGCCTCGGCCTGCGCCTCCGCGGAGAGCGGCAGGTGCACGGCCATCTGGTCACCGTCGAAGTCCGCGTTGAACGCGGTGCAGACGAGCGGGTGGATCTGGATGGCCTTGCCCTCGACCAGCTGGGGTTCGAAGGCCTGGATGCCGAGGCGGTGCAGGGTGGGTGCACGGTTCAGCAGCACCGGGTGTTCGGCGATGACCTCTTCGAGGACGTCGTACACGACGGTGCGGCCACGCTCGACCATGCGCTTCGCCGACTTGATGTTCTGCGCGTGGTTCAGGTCCACCAGGCGCTTCATCACGAACGGCTTGAAGAGCTCCAGCGCCATGGCCTTCGGCAGACCGCACTGGTGCAGCTTGAGCTGCGGGCCGACGACGATCACGGAACGCGCGGAGTAGTCCACGCGCTTGCCGAGGAGGTTCTGACGGAATCGACCCTGCTTGCCCTTGAGCATGTCGCTCAGGGACTTCAGCGGACGGTTGCCGGGGCCCGTGACCGGGCGACCACGACGGCCGTTGTCGAACAGCGCGTCGACGGCCTCCTGGAGCATGCGCTTCTCGTTGTTCACGATGATCTCGGGGGCACCGAGGTCGAGAAGGCGCTTCAGGCGGTTGTTGCGGTTGATCACGCGGCGGTACAGGTCGTTCAGGTCGGAGGTCGCGAAGCGGCCACCGTCCAGCTGCACCATCGGACGCAGGTCCGGCGGGATGACCGGCACGCAGTCGAGCACCATGCCCTTGGGCTTGTTGCTGGTCTGCAGGAACGCGGAGACGACCTTGAGGCGCTTGAGCGCACGGGTCTTCTTCTGGCCCTTGCCGGAACGGATGATCTCGCGGAGGCGCTCGGCCTCCTCGTCGAGGTCGAAGGACTCCAGGCGCTTCTGCAGCGCGGCGGCGCCCATGCAGCCGTCGAAGTACGTGCCGAAGCGGTCACGCAGCTCGCGGTAGAGCAGCTCGTCGCCTTCGAGGTCCTGGACCTTGAGGTTCTTGAAGCGGCTCCACACCTCGTCGAGACGGTCGATCTCGCGCTGCGCACGGTCGCGCAGCTGCTTCATCTCGCGCTCGGCACCTTCGCGCACCTTGCGGCGCACGTCGGCCTTGGCACCCTCGGCCTCCAGCTCGCCCAGGTCGGTCTCGAGCTTCTTGGCGCGGTTCTCCAGGTCGGAGTCGCGACGGTTCTCGACCTGCTGGCGCTCGACGGAGACGTGGGCCTCCAGCGACGGGAGGTCGCGGGTGCGGCGCTCCTCGTCGACGAACGTGATCATGTACGCGGCGAAGTAGATGACCTTTTCGAGGTCCTTCGGCGCGAGGTCCAGCAGGTACCCGAGGCGCGACGGGACGCCCTTGAAGTACCAGATGTGGGTGACGGGAGCGGCAAGCTCGATGTGGCCCATGCGCTCGCGGCGCACCTTGGCGCGCGTGACCTCGACGCCACAGCGCTCACAGATGATGCCCTTGAAGCGGACACGCTTGTACTTGCCGCAGTAGCACTCCCAGTCCCGGGTCGGACCGAAGATCTTCTCGCAGAAGAGTCCGTCCTTTTCGGGCTTGAGCGTGCGGTAGTTGATGGTCTCCGGCTTCTTCACTTCGCCGTGGGACCAGGTCCGGATGTCGTCCGCGGTGGCAAGGCCGATCCGCAGCTCGTCGAAGAAGTTGACGTCGAGCACTTGTCGTCAATCCCTCTTTCGGGGGTTCGAGCCCCTCGCCGTCAAGCGAAAAGATGGGGCACTTCAGCAATGGTCTGAACGGGTCCCGGGAGGGCCGGCCGGATCACGGGGATCCGGCCGGCCTACCCGTCAGACCTCTTCGACGCTGCTCGGCTCGCGCCGGGACAGGTCGATACCGAGTTCCTCCGCCGCGCGGAAGACGTCCTCGTCCGTGTCGCGCATCTCGATGGACATGCCGTCCGAGGACAGCACCTCCACGTTGAGGCAGAGCGACTGCATTTCCTTGATGAGCACCTTGAAGGACTCAGGGATGCCCGGCTCAGGGATGTTCTCGCCCTTGACGATGGCCTCGTAGACCTTCACGCGGCCGGTCACGTCGTCGGACTTGATCGTCAGCAGCTCCTGGAGGGCGTACGCGGCGCCATAAGCCTCGAGCGCCCACACCTCCATCTCTCCGAAGCGCTGACCACCGAACTGAGCCTTACCACCGAGCGGCTGCTGGGTGATCATGGAGTACGGGCCGGTCGAACGAGCGTGGAGCTTGTCGTCGACCAGGTGGTGCAGCTTGAGGATGTACATGTAACCGACCGAGACCGGCTCCGGGAACGGCTCTCCGGAGCGGCCGTCGAACAGGTTGGCCTTTCCGGTGGGCTGCACCAGGCGGTCGCCGTCGCGGTTCGGGATCGTGGCGTTGAACAGGCCGGAGATCTCGTCCTCGCGCGCACCGTCGAAGACGGGCGTGGCGACGTTGGTGCCGGGGGCGACCTGGTCGGCACCGATGGCCTGGAGCCGCTTGGCCCACTCGTCACCGAGGCCGGAGACGTCCCAGCCTCGGCTGGCGAGCCAGCCGAGGTGGATCTCCAGGACCTGTCCCGGGTTCATTCGGGACGGGACACCCAGCGGGTTGAGGATGATGTCGACCGGGGTGCCGTCCTCCAGGAACGGCATGTCCTCGATCGGCAGGATCTTCGAGATGACGCCCTTGTTGCCGTGACGGCCGGCGAGCTTGTCACCATCGGTGATCTTGCGCTTCTGCGCGACGTAGACGCGGACCAGCTGGTTCACGCCCGGCGGCAGCTCGTCGCCCTCTTCGCGGTCGAAGACGCGGACGCCGATGACCTTGCCGATCTCACCGTGCGGCACCTTCAGCGAGGTGTCGCGCACTTCGCGCGCCTTCTCACCGAAGATCGCGCGGAGCAGGCGCTCCTCGGGGGTCAGCTCGGTCTCGCCCTTGGGCGTGACCTTGCCGACGAGGATGTCACCGGCGACGACCTCGGCACCGATACGGATGATGCCGCGCTCGTCGAGGTCGGCGAGGACCTCTTCGGAGACGTTCGGGATGTCCCGGGTGATCTCCTCCGGGCCGAGCTTGGTGTCACGGGCGTCGACCTCGTGCTCCTCGATGTGGATCGAGGAGAGGACGTCGTCCTGCACGAGGCGCTGCGACAGGATGATCGCGTCCTCGTAGTTGTGACCCTCCCACGGCATGAACGCCACGAGCAGGTTCTTGCCCAGGGCCATCTCACCGTTCTCGGTGGCCGGACCGTCGGCGAGCACCTGGTCGGCGACGACCCGGTCCCCCTCGGACACGACGACCTTCTGGTTGACCGAGGTGCCCTGGTTGGAGCGCATGAACTTGGCGATGCGGTACGTGGTGTACGTGCCGTCGTCGTTCGTGACGGTGATGTAGTCCGCGGAAACCTCCTGGACCACACCGTCCTTCTCGGCCTTCAGCACGTCACCGGCGTCGGTGGCGCAGCGGTATTCCATGCCGGTGCCGACGAGGGGCGCCTCGCTCTTGATGAGCGGGACGGCCTGACGCATCATGTTCGCGCCCATGAGGGCACGGTTGGCGTCGTCGTGCTCCAGGAAGGGGATCATCGCGGTGGCGACGGACACCATCTGGCGCGGCGAGACGTCCATGTAGTCGACCTCGGCCGGCGGCACGTAGTCGACCTCACCGCCGCGGCGGCGGACCAGGACGCGGGGCTCGGTGAAGCGCAGCTCGTCGGAGAGGGTCGCGTTCGCCTGGGCGATGACGTAGCGGTCCTCCTCGTCGGCCGTGATGTAGTCGACCTCGTCGGTGACCTGGCCGTCGGTGACCTTGCGGTACGGCGTCTCGATGAAGCCGAACGCGTTGACGCGGCCGTACGAGGCGAGCGAACCGATCAGACCGATGTTCGGGCCTTCAGGGGTCTCGATCGGGCACATGCGTCCGTAGTGGGACGGGTGCACGTCTCGGACCTCGAAGCCGGCCCGCTCACGGGAGAGACCACCCGGGCCAAGAGCCGACAGGCGGCGCTTGTGGGTGAGGCCCGACAGCGGGTTGTTCTGGTCCATGAACTGCGACAGCTGGCTGGTGCCGAAGAACTCCTTGATGGAGGCGACGACCGGCCGGATGTTGATCAGGGTCTGCGGCGTGATCGCCTCGACGTCCTGGGTCGTCATGCGCTCACGCACGACGCGCTCCATACGGGCGAGACCCGTACGGACCTGGTTCTGGATCAGCTCGCCGACGTTGCGCAGGCGGCGGTTGCCGAAGTGGTCGATGTCGTCGGTCTCGACGACGATCGAACGTCCGGACTCGCCGACCGTCTCGGTCTCACCGGCGTGCAGCTTGACCAGGTACTTGATGGTCGCGATGACGTCGTCGGTGGTGAGCACGCCGGCGTCCAGCGGCTCGTCGGCGCCGAGCTTCTTGTTCACCTTGTAGCGGCCGACCTTCGCGAGGTCGTAGCGCTTCGGGTTGAAGTAGAGGTTCTCGAGCAGCGTCTGAGCGGCCTCGCGGGTCGGGGGCTCGCCCGGGCGGAGCTTGCGGTAGATGTCGAGCAGCGCGTCGTCCTGGCCCTGGGTGTGGTCCTTCTCCAGGGTGGCGCGCATCGACTCGTACTCGCCGAACTCCTCCAGGATCTGCTCGGTCGTCCAGCCGAGAGCCTTGAGGAGGACGGTGACCGACTGCTTGCGCTTGCGGTCGATGCGGACACCGACCATGTCGCGCTTGTCGATCTCCATCTCCAGCCAGGCACCCCGGGACGGGATGATCTTGGCGGAGTAGATGTCCTTGTCGGACGTCTTGTCGATCGAGGAATCGAAGTAGACGCCGGGGGAACGGACGAGCTGCGACACCACGACACGCTCGGTGCCGTTGATGACGAAGGTGCCCTTGTTGGTCATGAGCGGGAAGTCGCCCATGAAGACCGTCTGGGACTTGATCTCGCCGGTCTCGTTGTTGGTGAACTCGGCGGTGACGAAGAGCGGGGCGGCGAAGGTGAAGTCGCGCTCCTTGCACTCGTCGATCGAGTTCTTCGGGGGCTCGAATCGGTGGTCGCGGAACGTGAGCGACATCGACCCGGAGAAGTCCTCGATCGGGGAGATCTCTTCGAAGATTTCCTCGAGGCCGGACTTGGTGGGGACGTCTTGTCCACTGTCCAGAGCAGCCTCGACGCGAGCCTTCCAGGCGGCGTTGCCGAGGAGCCAGTCAAAGCTCTCGGTCTGCAGCGCGAGGAGGTTCGGAACCTCGAGGGGCTCCTTGATCTTTGCAAAGGAGATGCGCAGCGGGGCGGTGCTGGCACCGTTGTTCGTATTCGCGGTCGAGGCGTTGCGCGAGGCGGCCAAGAGGGGGTCCTTCCGAGGGCTCGGACTCACTACGCGCGTACCGGTCCCATGCCGACACGAGGACGGAAATCCCAGTTCAGGGAGGATCTGTCATCGATGCTCAAGCGTGGGCATGCCCCTGGTGACGGGCAGGAGGCAGCTAACAGGCAGCGCAAAGGGACAGTGTAGCCAAGCGGCACACTGATGTCCAGTCGGGGTTCTCAGAGACCCGCGTCGCTGTCAACAGCTGTTCTCAACACCTTTTCAGCCCTCGCGCGGCTCGTGCCGCGCGCTTCTTTACTTCCCGCTTCACTCTCGTTCCATGCCTCGGATGAGGATCGAGATGAAGACGCGTCCTGAGAATTGCGCGCCGCGTGCGGTTCGTCAAGGCCCCCCGGCCCGCTCGCGCTCCCTGAAGCCCACTCCGGGGCTCCGGGGCCCTCACCGGCGCCCTCAGGAGGCGTACGGCGATGATCACCCTACTACCCGCCGGCGGAAGAGCAAGGCGGCCGACTCGGATACGCCGAAGGGCGACCACCCGGTCGGGTGATCGCCCTTCGCGTATCCGACGGACCCCGCCTCACGGCAGGGGCGTCGCTGGTGAGTCAGAAGACTCGTGAAGTCACTTGACCTCGACGGAGGCGCCGGCGCCCTTGAGGGACTCGGCAGCCTTCTCGGCGGCCTCCTTGGCGACCTTCTCGAGGACGGGCTTCGGAGCGCCGTCGACGAGGTCCTTGGCCTCCTTCAGGCCGAGGGAGGTCAGCTCACGCACGACCTTGATGACCTGGATCTTCTTCTCGCCGGCACCCGTGAGGATGACGTCGAACTCGTCCTGCTCCTCGACGGCCTCGACGGCGGCAGCGCCACCACCGGCGGCAACGGCGACCGGGGCGGCGGCCGTGACGTCGAACTTCTCCTCGAACGCCTTGACGAACTCGGAGAGCTCGATGAGGGTCAGGGTCTCGAACTGCTCGAGCAGCTCTTCCTGGGACAGCTTCGCCATGATGGCGTCCTTCCACTAAGTCGGCAGGTGCCGGATGTATATGTCGGCGGGCGTACGAAGGGCCCGCTGGACCGCTGAGTGGTTACTCGGCAGCCTCGGCGGGCGCCGGCGTACCGGCACCGCCCTGCTCTTCCTTCTTGGCACGAAGCGCTTCCGCGGTGCGGACGAACTTCGAGGGGAGCGCCTGGAAGAGTGCGGCAGTCTGCGACTGCTTGCCCTTCATGGCACCTGCCAGCTTGGCGAGCAGAACCTCGCGGGACTCGAGGTCCGCGAGCTTCTTGAACTCATCGGCGGACAGCGCCTTACCGTCAAGGACACCGCCCTTGATGATGAGGTTGGGGTTGTCCTTGGCGAAGTCACGAAGACCCTTCGCCGACTCCACCGGGTCACCGGTGACGAAGGCAACCGCCGTCGGACCTGCGAACAGGTCGTCCAGCGTGTCGATCCCGGCCTCGTTGGCCGCGATCTTGGTCAGCGTGTTCTTCACCACGGCGTACTGGGCGTTCTCACCGAGCGAACGGCGCAGCTGCTTGAGCTGGGCCACGGTGAGACCCCGGTACTCGGTCAGCACGGCGGCGTTCGAGCTGCGGAACTGGTCCGCGAGCTCGGCTACCGCGGCAGCCTTGTCGGGCCTTGCCATGAGCGTCGGCCTCCTTCCGGGTGATGAGGACCGCTCAGAAGGGGCCGGGAAAGACGAAACGCCCCAGCACAAGTGCCAGGGCGCGGCTCGACCGGACGAGTCCGGGAGCGTTCCACAGTCACCTGCGCAGGTCGTCCGTCTGTACGGAACCTTCGGTTGATGCCCCTTCTTGCGAAGGCACACCAACGACCAGCGGTCTTTGGCTTCTCAAGGAGCGTACGCGACCGGGACCGTGCGGAGCAAATCCGTCCGGAATCCATGGGGTGCGGGAGGTTTGGGCCGGCACCCCATGGGCCACGGGAGGGGTCAGGAGGCGGCCTTCGAGGCCTGACCGGCGATCTCCTTGAAGTCGACCGTGTCCCCGGCCGGGGGCTGGGCGACGCTCACCGCGGAGCCGTAGTCGCTGAAGAAGGAGGTGCTGTTCACCGCACCGTTGGCGCTGTCGGCGCTCGAGGTCTGCTTGATCAGCAGGTCGTTCTCGTCGACCCACAGGTCGACGGTCTCCTTGGTGATGCCCGTCTTGTCCAGCTGCTCCTTGAACTCCTCGAGCTGCGCGGCGTCGAGGCCGGCGGTCTTCTCGGACAGTGCGGCGACGTCGACGGTGCCGGAGTAGTGCGTGGTCGCGACACCCCGGACGTTCTCCTCGCCGATCTTCTTGATGGTGCCGGAGGCCAGGAGGGACTCCACGCTCTTCTCGGGCGTGCTGCCCTGCATCTGGTCCTTGAGCACCTCGCCGGAGGCCCCGGCGATCGAGGCGAGGTCCTCGTAGCCGTACCGGATCCAGTGCTTGCCTCCGATGGCCTCCGCGAAGCCGTCGCCCATGTTCGCGAAGTAGGCGTCCTTGAGGTACACCGTCCGCATGGTGCCGTCGGGGCTCATCTGCTTCATGGCCTCGGCCATGGTGCCGCCGGTGTACTTGATGGTGACGTCACCGGTGATGCCGTCGGACCAGTCCATGGACCCGGTCATCGTCATCGACATGGTGGTGCCCATCTCGACGGTGCTCTCGATCTTGGCGGATTCGGCTCCGCCGCTCTTCTGCTGCACCTTCTTGAGCGCGGCGATCGGAGACACCGCGGCCGCTGCGGCGGCCGGGCTCTTGTCGCCGTTCTTGCCGCCCGAGCCGCTCGCCCCGTCCGACCCCCCGCACGCCGCCACCGAAGACAGCGCCGCCATCGTCACGACCGACACGCACACGCGTCGCAGTGTCCTGCTCGTCATCACTGAACCCCACCCCTCGTACGTACTGTCGTTCCACCCTCGCACAGAGGGCTGACAGCAACCGGTGCGAGTCCTTCCGTACGGACCGCTCCCGCATACGAAGACGGGCCCCGCAACCGAATGGTTGCAGGGCCCATCTACACGCGTGACGCGACTCCCCGATGAGCACGGAGGCTCAGAGGGAGGCCGGGTCCTCCTCGACGAGGAGGTTACGGGTGCGGTTCTGGTCCAGCGGGATGCCGGGGCCCATCGTGGTGGCCAGTGCGGCCTTCTTGATGTAGCGGCCCTTGGCGGCAGACGGCTTCAGACGAAGGATCTCGTCCAGCGCGGCGGCGTAGTTCTCGACCAGCTTCGTCTCGTCGAAGGAGACCTTGCCGATGATGAAGTGCAGGTTCGAGTGCTTGTCGACGCGGAACTCGATCTTGCCGCCCTTGATGTCGTTGACAGCCTTGACGACATCGGGGGTGACGGTGCCGGTCTTCGGGTTCGGCATCAGACCACGCGGACCGAGCACACGGCCGAGGCGGCCGACCTTGCCCATGAGGTCCGGGGTGGCGACGACGGCGTCGAAGTCCAGGCGGCCCTTCGCGACCTCGTCGATGAGCTCGTCGGAGCCGACGATGTCGGCGCCCGCGGCTTCCGCGGCCGCAGCACGGTCACCGGTCGCGAAGACCAGGACCCGGGCGGTCTTGCCGGTGCCGTGCGGGAGGTTCACGGTGCCACGGACCATCTGGTCGGCCTTGCGAGGGTCGACGCCCAGGCGGAAGGCGACCTCGACGGTGCCGTCGAACTTGGTGGACGCGGTCTCCTTGGCGAGACGGACGGCCTCGAGCGGGGCGTAGAGACGCTCCCGGTCGATCTTCGCGTCCGCAGCGCGGAGGTTCTTGCTGCGCTTCACAACTGCTCCTGTGTGTTTCAGAGTGTGGAGTCGTGGTGCGGACCAGCGCCTGGTCCTACCACTTGAGGCCGTGGAGGCTGGACTCAGCCTTCGACCGTGATGCCCATGGAACGGGCGGTGCCAGCGATGATCTTCGACGCGGCGTCGAGGTCGTTGGCGTTCAGGTCGGGAAGCTTGGTCGTGGCGATCTCGCGGACCTGGGCAGCCGTCAGCTTGGCGACCTTGGTCTTGTGCGGCTCGCCGGAGCCCTTGTCCACACCCGCGGCCTTGAGGATCAGCTTGGCGGCCGGCGGAGTCTTGGTGACGAAGGTGAAGGAGCGGTCCTCGTAGACCGTGATCTCCACCGGCACGACCATGCCACGCTGCGACTCGGTCGCGGCGTTGTAGGCCTTGCAGAACTCCATGATGTTGACGCCGTGCTGACCCAGTGCGGGGCCGACCGGCGGGGCCGGGTTGGCCGCACCGGCGTTGATCTGGAGCTTGATAAGCCCCGTGATCTTCTTCTTCTTGGGAGGCATTGCTCTCTCCGGGTCCTAGTGAGAGTGTTTCGCCGCCATTCCGGTCATCCGGACGGAGGCATACCGCACAACGATAACGGGTATAGCTGCGCGACCAAAAACCGAGCAGGTCAGACCGGCTACGAAGCCTGTCTGACCTGCTCGGTAAGCATGCGTCCAGAAGGAGGCGAAAGCCGTCAGTTCTTCTGGATCTGGTCGAAGCTGAGCTCGACCGGGGTCTCGCGGCCGAAGATCTCGACGAGACCCTTGACCTTCTTCGAGTCGGCGTTGATCTCGTTGATCGTCGCCTGGAGGGTCGCGAACGGGCCGTCGGTGACGGTGACCGAGTCGCCCACCTCGAAGTCGAGCACCTGGACCTCGACCCGACGGGCCGGAGCCGGCTTGCCCGCGGCCTCGGCGGCCTCGCGAGCGGCCTTCTCCTCGGCCTCGGGAGCGAGCATCTTCACGATCTCGTCCAGGGTCAGCGGGTACGGGTCGTAGGCGTTGCCCACGAAGCCGGTGACGCCGGGCGTGTTGCGGACGACGCCCCAGGACTCGTTCGTCAGGTCCATGCGCACCAGGACGTAGCCCGGGAGCTTGTTCTGGCGGACGTTCTTACGCTCGCCGTTCTTGATCTGGACGATCTCTTCCTCGGGGACTTCCGCCTGGTAGACGAACTCCTCGACGTTGAGCGAGACGGCACGCTGCTCGAGGTTGGCCTTCACGCGCTTCTCGTACCCGGCGTACGTGTGGATGACGTACCACTCGCCGGGCAGGGTGCGGAGTTCCTCGCGCAGGGCGGCGACGGGGTCGACGGGGGCGGCCGGTTCGGCGGCCTCCTCGGACTCCTCGTCGGCTTCGTCCTCGGCGAGCGCCTCGTCGTCGGACTCGTCGTCCTCGTCGGACTCGACGGAAGCGTCCTCGTCGGGCTCGGCGTCGGCGCTCTCGTCAGCAGCTTCGACCTGGTCCGTGGACTCGGAGGACTCGGACTCCGAGGCCTCAACGATGTCGTGCTGGTCCTCGGCGGACTCGAAGGCGTCCGTCCCGGACTCGGCGGCGTCGTTCAGGTTCGGGTCAGACACGATGGCTGCTTCTTCCTGGATACAAATGGGTGGAACATGCGAAAGGGGCGCCGGTGAGGCGCCCTCCGCGGGATCAGCCGAAGACGTACTTGATGACCCGCTGGAATCCGAAGTCAATCACGGTAACGAGACCAATCATGACGACTACGAACACAATCACCACGGTGGTGTACGTGCTCAGCTGCTTGCGCGTGGGCCAGACGACCTTGCGCAGCTCGGCGATGATCTGACGGTAGAAGAGCGCGAGACGGCCGAAGGGGCCCTTCTTGCCGCGCTTGCCGCCCTTCCGAGTCTTCTTGGACTCGGGTGCTTCATCCTCAGCATCAGGCATGTCGATGGAGCCCACGGCGTCCGTCACGCTACTCACCTGATTCCGGGTCGTGGCCGTGCCGCGCCCGTTGGAGCCGCGCACGGCTGTGCAATGAAGTACGTACATGCGCACACATCCCGGCGAAGGAGTGTGTAGCAGGGCCGGAGGGACTTGAACCCCCAACCGCTGGTTTTGGAGACCAGTGCTCTACCAATTGAGCTACGACCCTTTGTGGTTTCCCCAACCTACCGCATGTTCCCTGGTGAACAGGAAGTCATTCCGGTGCGGCTGGTGAAGGCCAACGACAGGTGAGTGTACGTGTTCACGGGCCCCGCGTCGAACAGAAGATGAGCGGGCCATCCGGACGGGGGTCGGCGGGGCGTGTCCGGGGGCTTCTCCGGGCCCCCGTTCCGGCCCTGGCCAGGGCCTGTGCGGCGGGTTCCGGGACGCCTGCCACCCGCGGGAAAGGCCGCGCCGAGGGGGCTGCCGGTCGTGCACCATGGGGGCATGAGCGCTGCAACTTCTCCGACCGAACGCCGGGTCTCCGTCCGCGTCGGTGCGATCTCCGAGTCCGCCACCCTCGCCGTCGACGCCAAGGCGAAGGCCCTCAAGGCCGCCGGCCGTCCGGTGATCGGGTTCGGTGCCGGTGAACCCGACTTCCCGACGCCCGACTACATCGTCGAGGCCGCGGTCGAGGCGTGCCGCAACCCGAGGTACCACCGCTACACCCCCGCGGGCGGGCTGCCGGAGCTCAAGGCGGCCATCGCGGCGAAGACGCTGCGCGACTCCGGCTACGAGGTCGACGCCTCGCAGGTCCTGGTGACCAACGGCGGCAAGCAGGCCATCTACGAGGCCTTCGCCGCGCTTCTCGACCCGGGCGACGAGGTCATCGTCCCCGCCCCCTACTGGACCACCTACCCCGAGTCGATCCGGCTGGCCGGCGGTGTCCCGGTGGACGTCGTCGCCGACGAGACCACCGGGTACAAGGTCACCGTCGAGCAGCTGGAGGCCGCCCGTACCGAGCGGACGAAGGTCGTGCTGTTCGTCTCGCCGTCCAACCCGACCGGCGCGGTGTACACCGAGGCCGAGGCCGAGGCGATCGGCCGCTGGGCCGTCGAGCACGGGCTGTGGGTGCTGACCGACGAGATCTACGAGCACCTCGTCTACGGCGACGCGGAGTTCACCTCGCTGCCGGCCCTGCTGCCGGAGCTGCGGGACAAGTGCATCGTGGTCAACGGCGTCGCCAAGACGTACGCGATGACCGGCTGGCGGGTGGGCTGGATCATCGGCCCGAAGGACATCGTGAAGGCGGCGACCAACCTCCAGTCGCACGCCACGTCCAACGTCTCCAACGTCGCCCAGGCCGCCGCGCTGGCCGCCGTCTCCGGTCCGCTGGACGCGGTCGCCGAGATGCGGACCGCCTTCGACCGCCGCCGGAAGACGATGGTGCGGATGCTCAACGAGATCGACGGCGTCCTCTGCCCGGAGCCCGAGGGCGCGTTCTACGCCTACCCCTCGGTGAAGGGGCTGCTCGGCAAGGAGATCCGCGGCAGGCGTCCGGCGACCTCGGTCGAGCTGGCGGCGCTGATCCTGGACGAGGCCGAGGTCGCCGTCGTACCGGGTGAGGCCTTCGGTACGCCGGGTTACCTCCGCCTCTCCTACGCGCTGGGCGACGACGACCTGGCCGAGGGCGTCTCGCGGATCCAGAAGCTGCTGGCGGAGGCGCGCGACTGACCGCGCACGCAAGCACGGGAGAGTGCCCCCGGGCCGCGGACTTCATGTCCCGGGCCGGGGGCGCTTTTTTGTTCGCCCCCCTCCCCGAAAGGGAAAGCCGCTTCCGCTCCGGGGCGCGGGTGCGGCAGGATCTTCCAATGGAGCGTGATGTACGTCTGTTGCCCAAGGCCCACCTGCACCTGCACTTCACCGGGTCGATGCGGCCCACCACCCTGCTCGAACTCGCCGACAAGTACGGCGTGCGCCTGCCCGAGGCCCTCACCGGCGGTGAACCTCCCGAACTGCGGGCGACCGACGAGCGCGGCTGGTTCCGCTTCCAGCGGCTCTACGACATCGCCCGGTCCTGCCTGCGGGAGCCGGAGGACATCCAGCGCCTGGTGCGGGAGACCGCGCGGGAGGACGTCGCGGACGGCTCCGGCTGGCTGGAGATCCAGGTCGACCCCACCTCGTACGCCCCGCTGCTCGGCGGGCTGATCCCGGCGATCGAGATCATCCTGGACGCCGTGGACAGCGCCTCCCGGGACACCGGGCTGGGGATACGGGTGGTGATCGCGGCGAACCGCATGAAGCACCCGTTGGACGCCCGCACCCTGGCCCGGCTGGCGGTGCGGTACGCGGACCGGGGCGTCGTCGGGTTCGGCCTCTCCAACGACGAGCGCCGGGGCATGGCCCGCGACTTCGACCGGGCCTTCGCCATCGCCCGCGAGGGCGGACTGATCGCAGCCCCGCACGGCGGCGAGCTGGCCGGCCCGTCCAGCGTCCGCGACTGCCTGGACGATCTGGACGCGTACCGGATCGGGCACGGGGTCCGGGCGGCCGAGGACCCCCGCCTGATGCGCCGGCTGGCGGAGCGCGGGATCACCTGCGAGGTCTGCCCCGCGTCCAACGTGGCACTCGGGGTCTACGAGAAGCCCGACGACGTCCCGCTGCGGACCCTCTTCGACGCGGGGGTGCCGATGGCGCTCGGCGCGGACGACCCGCTTCTCTTCGGCGCCCGGCTGGCGGACCAGTACGACCTGGTGCGCCGGCACCACGCCTTCACCGACGCGGAGCTGGCGGAGCTCGCCCGGCAGTCGGTGCGCGGTTCGGTGGCCCCGGAGGACGTACGGCAGAAGATGCCGCCGCGGACGACGAGTCGCTCGAGGTCTACTCCGAGCGCTCCCCGCTCGGCGAGGCCATCAACG
>NZ_JBHWZJ010000159.1:0-16044 GCF_042728415.1 Streptomyces sp. NPDC060198
GCCCTGAACGACAATCCTGACTGCGTTGGGGAGCTGCCATGCTGCTGCGGTTCCAGGTGATGAATCACGCCTCCCTCAGGGAGGAGCAGGAGCTGTCGCTGGTCGCCTCGGTCGAGCGGCCGGAGCGGGCCGAGGCCACGGCCCCCGGTGACCTGCGAGCGGTACCCGTCCTCGCGGTCTACGGCACCAACGCCTCGGGCAAGTCGAACGTCATCGACGCGATCGGCTGGATGCGGGACGCGGTGCTGTCCTCGTTCCGCACCTGGGACCCGCGCGGAGGCGTTCCCCGTCGGCCGTTCGCCCTCCGAGCGGACGCCGCCGCCCATCCGAGCTCGTTCGCGGTCGACTTCGTGCTGAAGGGTGTCCGCCACCAGTTCGGTTTCTCGGTCGATGCCCGGCGGATCACCGAGGAGTGGCTCTACTACTACCCCGAAGGCAGACAGCGGCGCCTCTACGAGCGCGACGCCGAGGAGGGGGTCACCTTCGGGCGCTGGCTGACGGGCCGGCGCAAGGTCATCGCCGAGCTGCTCCGGCCGAACAGCCTCTACCTCTCCGTCGCCGCCGCACAGGGCCACGATCAACTGAGTGAGGTGTTCGGCTGGTTCGGCGCGGGGCTGCGGATGGCGACCGACGAGGACTTCTCGCTGCGCCTCGACCACACCGTGGACCTGTGTCTGTCGGACCAGGAACACGCCGTGGACGGGCCGATGTCGACGCTGCTCCGGTACGCCGACCTCGGGGTGTCCGGGCTGGAGATCAAGGAGTGGGAGCCGGAGATCCTGGAGAGCGGCAAACGGGTCGTGCAGGCTGTCCGCGAGGCGCTGGGGGACGGATTCCAGGTGCAGGAGGCGGCCCGCAGGCAGGTACGGATCGAACACCGCACGGCCGAGGGCGTCTTCTCCCTGGACCTCGCCCACGAGTCGAGCGGTACCCGCACCTGGATCGGACTGATCGGACCCGTCATCACCACGCTGACCGAGGGCGGTGTGCTCTGCGTCGACGAACTCGACGCGCGCCTGCACCCGTACCTCGTCGACGCGCTGGTCGGCCTGTTCCAGTCGCCCGACACCAACACCACCGGCGCGCAGCTCGTCTTCAGCACCCACGAGGCGGCGTTGCTCGGGCGGAACGTCCGGACGGAACTCTTCCGGGACCAGGTGTGGTTCACCGAGAAGGACCCGGAGACTTTGTCCACCCGGTTGTTCCCGCTCACCGAGTTCGTGGTGCGGGACTCCGGCGGAGGGGAACCCGGCGACAACCTGGAGAAGCGGTACCTCGGCGGGCGGTACGGCGCGGTTCCGCATCTGGAGGACGACCTGCTGCGGGAGATGGCCGCAGCCTTCCGGCACGGGGGTGGGCGTGAAGCGGGGAAAACCGCTGAAGCGGACGAAGGGCGCTCGCGAGGAGCAGCGTAGGTTCCTCATCTACTGCGAGGGGGAGTGCACGGAGGAGCAGTACTTCAAAGGGCTGAGGGCCGATCTTCGCGCGCTGCCGGTCACCATCCAACTGGGCGGCCGGTACGGCGAACCCCGTTCCCTGGTCCGGGAGGCGATCGCGCACAAGGAACGTGCCCCTCACTCCTCGGCTGACCGCTGGACCTCGTACGACGAGGTGTGGTGCGTCATCGACGTGGAAGCGCCGGTTCCGCACCCCACCCTGCCGGAAGCTCTGCGTCTGGCCGAGCGCAACGGCATCGGCGTGGTGCGTTCCGATCCCTGCTTCGAGCTGTGGCTCCTGCTGCACTTCCAGGACAGCTTCGGCTACCTGACCTCGGACCAGGCGCAGCGCGCGCTGGAGAAGCTCGGAGCGTGCGGCTACTCCAGCAACCGCAAGCACCTGGACTTCGAGGCGCTGCGCACCGGGCACGCGGACGCGAGGGGCCGTGCCCAGGCGCTTCGGGAGCGGGCGACGAAGGTGGCGGAGGGGCGTGCCGTGAACCCCTGGACCGATGTGGACCGCCTCGTGGAGGTGCTCAAGGCGTCCAGGGGACGCAGGCCATAGCGCGCCCGCGGTGACGGCGCTCCCGGCCTCACGGGTGCAGCAACGCCCCCAGCGGGCTCCGCTCCGCCTCCGCCGCGGGCCGGGACACGTACAGCGCGGTGTGGAAGGAGCCCTCGGTCTCCTTGCCCTGCGGGTCCTCGCCGGCGGCGAGGGTGGCGGCGACGGCGTACCGCTGCTCCTGCTCGCCGGTGAAGCGGCGTTGCGGGTAGGTCTGCGCGGTGTGCTTCTCGGTGGTCAGACCGTGTGCGTCCAGGCAGTCGGCGATCGGCCGGTAGCTGCCGGTACGGAGCACGAACGCGGCGACCCACGCCGGGGCGTCCGCCCCGGCCAGCAGCGGCCCGAAGGTGCGGGGGGAGAGGAAGCTGACGCCGCCGGTGACGGTGATGAGGCGCACGTCCCGCGCGGCGCGCAGCAGGGCGGGGCTCGGGGGCGCGGTCTCCAGGTTCTCGGCGAAGCCGTCGTCGAGCAGGCCCACCGCGCGGGCGTAGGCGATGGCGCTCGGGGCGGCGTCGAGACCGAGGACGCGGACCGCGTCGGGGCGGCGGTGGGCGGGGTAGAACTCCCTGTCCCGCTCCACGAGTTCGGCGGTGGTCAGCGCGGCGGCCTCCTCGGAGGTGTAGTGGGTGTAGAGGTCGCTCAGGGTGAGGTGGTGGTTGAGCAGGGCGGCGTTGATGCCGTACGAGCAGCAGAGGTCCAGCACCGTGGTCGCGGACGGATCGGTCCCGCCGGGTCGGGGAGCGAGGGCGCTGAGCAGGCGGCGGAAGACGCTCTGGGCGTGGTGCGGCGTCTGGTAGCCCCAGGGCCCCAGCCCCCGGAAGAACGCACGCGGGTCGGGCTGGTCGTAGGTGTCGTCGAACGGGGTCATGGCGTCGGCCGGCTGTGCGGAACTCGCAGAACTCATCAGGCGTCCCTTCCCGAGCGTCCCTGCGGCCCGCGCCTGCGCCCGGCGGGGTCGCCCACCGCCGGGACCGGTGCGGACCCGGCGTCCTCCGGGCGAGTCAACGCCGGAAGGCGCCCGCTGGGAACAGGGCGGTGAGGAAACCGGCCACCCGGGACGGCTGCCGCACGACCCGGATTCCCGGCCGGTTCCGCGAGCCCCCGCCGCCTCTCTTCGTCCCTCTTCGTCCCTCTTCAGCTCTCAGCCGAGCCCGGCCAGCCGCGCGAGGGCGGCCGTGAGGGGCTGGGCCACCGGGCCGATGACCGCTGCGATCTGGCCGAGCCGGTCCAGAGCGTGCGTGCGCTCGGAGACGGTGGCTGCGCGCCCCCGGGCGAGTACGGGCAGGGTCTCTTCGACGGTGCGGGTCTGCTCCGGGCCGAGGTGGTCGTCCAGGTCGTGGAGCCGTCCGATCAGATTCTCCACGGCGGCTCGGAGCTCGGGGTCCTGAGTGGCGCCGACGGAGCCGTAGTTGATCCCGATGTTCTGGGGGCCTTCCTGGTTGAAGACGGGGCCGTTGTAGGTCGTGTGGTGCGTCGGTTCGCTCACAGCTTGATCCCCGTGTTCATCCCGCCGGTCTGGTTGAAGACGGGGCCGTTGTAGTTGTTCAACTGGTGGACGGTCGCCTTGAACTCGGCCTCCGGATGGTCGATCGCATGGACGATCAGCCCGGCGATCGCTCGCAGTTCGTCGACGCTCGGGAGCGTCGCGACTGCCCAGGAGCCACCGGCCGTCTCCACGGCCAGGATCGGTTTGGCCGGTTGGAGCATCTTCATGAGCAGGATGGCCAGAGCGACGGCGACGAAGAAGAACAGCGGCCCCGAGCCGTCCCCGGCGCTCGCGTCTTCGTCGGCCATCGCCATGACCGCCACGTACACGACGGCGATGACCGCCGCCCACTTCAGGAAGCTGACGAAGGCTTCGCCACGTCGGGGATTGAGCCTGAAAGCCTCGACCCGGGTGAGGTTGTGCAGCGGGAAAGCCGCCGATCCGAACCAGAGCATCCGGTTGCGGACGGAGATCTCCAGGACGTCGCGCGGGTGCGGAAGCTTCGGGAACGGCGGCGGCGACTGGGCCGGAGTCCTCGAAGGCGGCGGGGGCGGTCCGGCCGGCGGTCCCGGCGGTGGTGGCGGCGGCCCCGGCGGTCCGGCCGACGGTCCCGGCGGCCCCGGCGGTGGTGGCGGTGTGCTCGGTGGACCGACATTCCCCATGGCGTCCATGCGCTCCCCCGTACGGTCGACGTTCACCCGCGCTTCGCGGGAGTCCCATTAAGCGTCGGACCGGGGCGGTGCGTCAGACGAGAAGCGGCCAATTCCCGGTGGCAACAGGCCCTTGCGTGCCGGCCGTCGAGGGACGCTGCCCGTGCCGCCCACTCCTCCCCCGGCTCCGCGACCGCCGTGATGCGGTGCTGCGGACAGGTGCGGACCTCGTCGGCGGTGTGGTCGTACGCGGTGACGAAGCCGCCCTCCAGGTGTTGAGGTCCCGACACGCAGTGCCGGCCGTCACACGTCTCTGACGCCGACGCGCTCACCGCAGAGCTTCGACCAGTCGTCGCGGTCGGAGGTCAGCACGATGGCGGGGGCGGGGGAGCGGAGCGCGAGTGCCGCGACAAGGGAGTCGATGGCGTACTCGCGTCCGTGGAGTCCGCCCGCGTCCCGGAGCAGTGCCACCGCCGTCAGGGAGTCCTCCTGATTGACCGGTTCCACCCGGAGCCGGGAGAGGAGCCAGTGCAGCCGGGCCATGTCCGTCCTGCCCTGGACGGCTTCGACGATGGTCAGCGCGGACACGACGACGGGCACCCCTGCCTGCCGGGAGGCTTCGACGCGTGCCGCCATCCTGCGATCGTCGCGGAGCAGCAGGGAGAGGGCCTGCGAGTCCAGTACCACGGACCGGGCCGACTGTTCCTTCACGCGGCGTCCATGCCGGAAGTCCGCGCGCTCTCTTCCCCGAAGAGCTCCCGCCGGGCGTCCTCGACCTCCTGCTCCGTGAGCGCCCCGTGCTCCTCTTCGTGCGAGGCCACGATGTCCGCGAGCCCGTCCATGGCGAGCTGATGCCTGACGGCCTCGGTGATGTAGCCACTCCTGGGCCGAGGCCGAGGGGGCAGGCTGGCGGGGTGAGACGCCCCCTCTCACCCCGTGTTCGCGCAGCAGCTCGATCATGTTGCGCGACATCGGGATGGCCGCGTCACCGGCCTTGTCCTTGTCATTGACATGCATGGGTCCGTTCTGGACCTCACGCAGTTCGTTCAGACAGTCCGTGAAGGACTTGCGGTCCAGCGGCCAACCGGGCGTGGCCCACGGCCGGTCCTACTCCTCCGCCAGCTCCGCGACCCCCGTGATGCGGTGCAGCGGATAGGTGCGGACCTCGTCGGCGGTGTGGTCGTACGCGGTGACGAAGCCGCCCTCCACCCGCACCGGGGCGATCACGCGCTGGCTGGCGGCACCCTCCGCGTTGACGTAACCGATCCAGAGCGTGGAGCCCGTCATGGCTGCGGCCTGGACGGTCGCGAGGGTGTCCGCGGCAGAGGTGCGCGGGAGCGTGCCGGACGGGGCGCCGGACTCGGCCGCGGGCTCCTTGCGGACCACCGTGGCGGCCGTGTCACCGGCCCGGATGGCCCGTACCGCCGCGCCGAGCAGGGTGTCGTCCGGTACCGGCGGGCCCTCGGGCACGGGCACGGGGGCGGTACGCGGCGGAGTGCGGCGGGCACCGGCGCGGGTGATCAGGACGTCGCCTTCGGCGGACTCGGCGGCCGGGGCGTAACCGAGGTCGCGGAGCCCGTCGAGGAGCGAGGCGGGGTCGGTCTGCGAGGCGAGGACGGTCGGGGCGAGCCGGCGCAGCCGCAGTACGGCCGAGCGCTTGTCGGCCAGGATCTCGTTGAGCACGGACTCGTCGTCGCAGCGTACGTACGAGGACGCGGCGCCGATCCGGAGGTGGCCGTGACGCCGGGCCACGTCGTCGATGAGGTAGCTCAGCGGCTGCGGTACCGGGGTGCGGCTGTGCCGGGAGAGGAAGGCGTGCAGGTCGGAGGCGCTCTGACCGGCGTCGAGCGCGCGGCGCACCGAGCCGGGGGTGAAGCGGTAGACCGTCGCGCCGCCCTTCGACTCGACGTCGGCGAGGACCGAGAGGACGTCGGCGAGCGGGCGCTCCAGCGGCCCGGGGGCGACGGCCGTCAGGTCGGCCTGGAGGAGCACGTGGTCGAGCGGTTCCGGCAGCAGCGGGGCGAGCAGCGCGGCAGCGGTCTCGGCCGGGGTCGCCGATCGGTCCGCCGGGGTGCCCGCGCTCCCGGGCGCGGGCGGGAGCAGCGCGCGGGCCTGGGAGGAGAGGGCGCCGCGGCCGGTGATGCCGAGGAGTTCGGCCTCGTTGACGGTCCACAGCGCGATGCGGGAGCGCAGGTCGGCGGTGTTGCTCGCGCTCTCCTGCGCGGGGTGGACCTCGCCGCGCGAGCCGCCGCGCAGCGGGCGCTCCCAGCGCAGCCGGGTGAGCAGGGTCGCGGGGTCGGGCGCGGTGCCCGGCGGCAGCGCGGCGAAGAGGGCGAGCACCCGGCGGCGTACGTCGGGGGCGGTGGAGCGGTCGAGTTCGGGTCCGAGCGCGGACAGGGCACGGCCCTTGGCGTCCTGGCCGCCGACCAGCCCGGCGGTGCGGGTGGCCGCCAGCCAGGCGAGCGCGAGACGCGCCCAGCGCTGGGCGGCGGGGAGTTCGAGCCAGTCGTCGTACGCGGGCGTGGCGCCGTAGTGCTCGTCGCTCTCGCCGTCCGCGGCCAGCAGGCCGGTGGCGTAGGCGAGTTCGACCCAGAACGCGGCGACGGGCTCCGTCGTGTCGAGGGCGCTCGCGACCCGCTTGAGCTCGCGCACGCTCAGTCCGCCGGAACGCAGCACGGTGGGCCCGCCGCCGTTCCACAGCTTCAGCAGGTCCTCGACGGTGGACAGGGCGAGGAACGCCTGACCGGCCGCCGCTCTGTCCACAGCCTGTGGATCGCGTTCGGCGACCGGCTGGACGACCGGCGGCAGCGGCTCCGGTACGCGGTGGGCGCGCCCGGCCCGCAGATGCAGGGCCGCCTCGCGCGGCAGTACGACGGTGCGTGCCGACACCGGGAGCAGCAGACCGCGGTCGCGCAGCCAGCGGACGGGCGGGGTCGGGTTCGGCGTGATCTCGCCGTACGGCGGTCCCCACACCAGCCGGTCCAGCACCGACAGTGCCTCCACGGGCGCGGAGTCCAGCAGGTCCGCCATGCGCGTGCGGTCGGTGAAGAGGGCGGTGAGCGCGGCCACGGCGGAGACCGGGTCGTAGGTCGCGGAGAGTCCGGCGGCGGTCAGGATCTCCTGGAGCCGGCCCGGCGACATCCCGGCGGTGGCCTCGGCGACGGTCGGCCCGAGCCCGGTGGGGGAGGGGTGCTGCGGGGAGGGCGCGAGCAGCTCACGGGCGGTGCGCACCAGGTGCAGCCGCTCGTCCTCGCCCCAGACCAGGGCCTGTTCGCGCAGGGTCGCCAGGGCGCCCGGCAGCGCCGCGGTGATCGCGGCCCCGGTGCTGTCGTGCTGGGCGCCGTCGTCCTGCCCGTCGCCGGTCAGCAGCCGCAGCAGCGTGTCGTACGGGGCCGGGTCCGGGGCCACCGCGAGTGCCTCGGCAGTCTGCAGCGCGAACCGGTCGAGGTGTTCCAGCGCGCGCACCACGGAGGCCCGGGTGCCCGCCCGGGTGGCGAGCTGGGTGATGTCGCCCGGCACCGGCGTGAGCAGGTCGGGACGGGCGCGCAGCAGCCCGGCAAGCGCTTTGTCGCCGCGGACACGCAGAGCCTCGGCGAGCGTGCGCGGTGGTGTGGTCGTCCCCATCCGTCCCACGGTAGCCCCTGGAACGCTACGGTCGGAGCAGGTCAGCCGGAGGGAACCGAGGGGACGGGCCACGTGGGGATCGAGAGCGACCAGCTCGTCTACGAGTTCTTGAGCCGTGTCGGGGACCTGGCGCAGCGACAACAGCTGCCCTCCGGCGCCCGGATGAGGCTCGTCGCCCAGGTGCGCGACGAGATCGAGAAGCAGCGCGGGAAGACCGGGGCGAACTCGCCGGCCGCCGTGCGGCGCATCATCGGACGCCTCGGAGATCCCGGCGAACTGGTGGCCGCCGCCGTCGAGTCGGCGGGGGGCGGGGAACCCGTACCGCCCTCGGCGCCGCTGCCGCCGCCGCGTTCGGCAACCCCCGCGCGGGAAACGCCGCACGGCTCCGGTGACGCCCCGGCAGGACCCGTGCCGACGCCCCGGCGTGGGGTGTTCCGGCCCCGGCCCGCCGCCGAGGAGCCCTCCGGGGCGGGCGGGACGGATGCGGAGCGCGGCGAAACGGGATCGCGGTGGGGCGCGTCGCCGTTCCGCAAGGGCCGGGGCGGAAGCCGGGACACGGAAGCGGCGGAGGCGGCGGAAGCGGTCCACGGGCCGGGCGGGACGATCGGGCCGAGCGGGATCGACTGGGCGGCGGAGACCGGGGACTCCGGCTACTGGCCCGATCCGTCCGCCCCGCACGTGATCGGCCTGGACCGGCTCGGCGACACCGTGGGCGAACGCGAGTGGTGGCGGGTCGAGCCGGGCCCGTTCGGCGAGTTCGGCGACGGCGTACGGGTACCGGGGTTCACCGGCGGGGTGGAGATCCCCGCCCTGCTGAAGCCGCCGCCCCGCCCCCGCGAGGACGGCGCGGACGGCGAGGGCGGCGATCCGGACGAGGCGGAAGGAACGGATGCGGCGGACGGTGCCGAAGGTGCGCCGGGTGCTGCCCCGGCCGCCGCCCCCGGGCGCCTACGCAGGCGCCTCCCGCTGCCCCGGCTGCTCCGCCGCGCCCCGGCGCCCGCGCCCGCCGCGCCCGCCGCCGCCCCGGCCGGGCGCCGGCTCGGGAGCCCGGTGCTCCTGATCGCCGCCGCGCTGCTGGTCGCCGGAGCGGTGATCGGCTCGTGGCTGGCCCTCGCGGGCGGCTGGCTGCTCGCCTACAGCTCCCGCACGCTCTCCCGGGCCGAGGCGAAGTGGGCAGCCCTGGGGCTGCCCGGGGTGGTCGCCGCGGGGGCCGTGGTGTGGGTCTGGGGCAGGATGCGCGGGCGCTGGGGCGAGCCGATCGCCGAGGGCGCCATGGGCGACGTCCTGACGGGCCTGTGGCCGGTGGCGCTCCGCACGGCGGCGGTGGCCTCCGCCGTGTACCTGGTGTGGCGGGCGCGCCGGGCCCGCGGCTGAGCGGGGCGGGCCCGGGCCCGCTTCCCGCCCGCCCCGACACGGGGTCCGGGCGGGTCGGCACAATGGCAGACATGGCTTCGCACATCTCTTCGCACACGCTGACGGTCGGATTCGACCTCGACATGACGCTCATCGACTCCCGGGCCGGCATCAAGGCCAACTATCTGGCCCTCTCGGCGGAGACCGGTGTGCCCATCGACGCCGATCTCGTGGTCAGCAGGTTGGGGCCGCCCGTGGACGAGGAGCTCACGAACTGGTTCCCCGCCGACCGGGTGGCCGTCGTCGCCGACCGGTACCGGGAGACCTACCCGCGCCACGCGATCGTCCCGACCACCGCCATGCCCGGGGCCCGCGCGGCCATCGAAGCGGTGCAGGCGCTGGGCGGCCGGGCGATCGTCGTCACCGCGAAGTTCCAGCCCAACGCCGAACTCCACTGCACCCACCTCGGCCTCACCCCGGACCTGGTCATCGGCAGCCTCTGGGCGGAGGCGAAGGGCAAGGCGCTGCTCGCCGAGGGCGCGCAGGTCTACGTCGGCGACCACGTCGGGGACGTACGCGGCGCGCGGGTCGCCGGTGCCGTGTCGGTCGGCGTGACCACGGGCCCGTGCGACGCCGAGGAGCTGCGGGCCGCGGGCGCCGACGCGGTGCTGAGCGACCTCACGTCCTTCCCGGCCTGGCTGCGGGAGTACGAGGCACGGCGCACGGCCTGAAGCGCGGCAGAAGCGCGGCTGAAGCACAGCCCGAGGCGCGGCCGAAGCGCGGCGGGACGCGGCCGGGGCGCCCACGGAGCGCCCGGTGCGGCTACGAGCGCCGGGTACGACGGGACCGCGCCCGGTGCGGCTACGAGCGCTGGGTAGGACGGGACCGCGCCCGGTGCGGTTACGAGCGCCGGGTAGGACGGGACCGCGCCCGGTGCGGCTACGAGCGGCTCGCGGCCCGCTTCGGCGAGTTCGACCACACCGAGCGGACCACGCCCGCGGCGGCGATCAGGAAACCCACCCCCATGAGCATGCAGACCGCGTACGCGATCGACGGGAAGGGGTCGGTTCCGAGGAACAGTGGGGCCACCGTGACCAGCGTGGCGAGTGCGCCGACGAAGAAGACGACCGCGCCGATCCGGACCAGCTGGTCGCCCGCGCCTGAAGGAGTAGTGCTCACCCCGCAAGGGTAGTTCCCGCTGCGAGACATTGGCCCGGCGACGTCTTGTCCCGGGCCCAGGGGCCACTAGCCTGAAGATCGGCGGGTCCTGGCGACCCGCTCTCCTGCTGTACGGAGCCGTTTCCCGGCGGCTCCCCGCGCATCGACGAGCGACGAGGACGAGGACGAAGTGCCCACCGGCAAAGTCAAGTGGTTCAACAACGAGAAGGGCTTCGGCTTCCTCTCCCGTGACGACGGCGCGGACGTGTTCGTCCACTCGTCGGTCCTGCCCGCCGGGGTCGAGGGGCTCAAGCCCGGCCAGCGGGTCGAGTTCGGTGTGGTGGCCGGACAGCGCGGTGACCAGGCGCTTTCCGTCACGATTCTCGATCCGACGCCGTCCGTCGCGGCGGCCCAGCGCCGCAAGCCGGACGAGCTGGCGTCGATCGTCCAGGACCTGACGACGGTCCTGGAGAACATCACGCCGCTGCTGGAGCGGGGCCGCTACCCGGACAAGGCGTCCGGCGCGAAGATCGCCGGCCTGCTGCGCGCGGTCGCCGACCAGCTCGACGTGTGACCGGGAGCCGTCCGGTAGGGCGGCCCCCCGCGCACACCCCCGCACACACGCCGACGGCGGCCCCGGGAAGGGACCGCCGTCGGCGCGTGTCTGGCCAAAAACCGCTACGGCTGCGCGGGGAAGACCAGCGCGTCCGGCGCGAGGGCCGGGACCAGCCCCTCCGCCGCGGCGCGCGTGAGCAGTCCCCGGATCGCCGCGTAGCCGTCCTCGCCGAGGTCGGCGGTGAACTCGTTGACGTACAGCCCGATGTGCTGGTCGGCGACGGCCGGGTCCATCTCCTGGGCGTGCGCCAGGACGTAGTCGCGGGAGATCTCGGGGTCGTCCCAGGCCATGCGGACCGAGGTGCGGATGGCGTCGGCCAGCGCGTGCAGCTTCTCCGTGCCCAGCGAGCGCTTCGCGATGATCGCGCCCAGCGGGATCGGCAGCCCGGTGGTGGACTCCCAGTGCTGCCCCATGTCGGCGAGGTTGTGCAGCCCGTAGTTCTGGTAGGTGAAGCGGGCCTCGTGGATGACGAGTCCGGCGTCGACCTTGCCGTCCCGCACCGCGGGCATGATCTCGTCGAACGGCATGACGACGATCTCGCCGACCCCGCCCGGTACGGTCTCCGCCGCCCAGAGGCGGAAGAGCAGATAGGCGGTGGAGCGCTCGCTCGGTACGGCGACCGTCTTGCCGGTCAGGTCGGTGCCCGGCTCGCGGGTCAGGACGAGCGGGCCGCAGCCGCGCCCGAGCGCGCCGCCGCACGGCAGCAGCGCGTACTCCTGAAGGACCCACGGCAGCACCGCGTAACTGACCTTCAGCACATCGCCCTCGCCTCGCTCGGCGAGGCCGTTGGTGATGTCGATGTCCGCGAAGGTGACGTCGATCGGGGTGGCGCCGGGGACCCGGCCGTGCGCCAGCGCCTCGAAGACGAAGGTGTCGTTGGGGCAGGGGGAGAAGGAGATCTTCAGCGCGGCGTCCGTGCCGGTAGCGGCGGCGCCGTCAGTCGTTGCGGTCATGGTGGGTCCAACCTTCCAGTACGGGGATGAGCTTCCCGAAGGCTCCGGTGAGCGCGGCCAGGGCGTCGCCGATGCGCCAGGCGTCCCGGTCGCGCGGGCCGACCGGGTTCGACACGGCCCGGATCTCCAGCACCGGCAGCCCGAGCGAGCCGGCCGCCTCGGCGACCCCGAACCCCTCCATCGCCTCGGCGAGGGCACCGGGGTGGGCGGCCGTCAGGGCGGCGGCGCGCTCCGCGCTGCCGGTCACGGTGGACACGGTGAGCACGGTGCCGGTCGCCGCGCCGGTGGCGTCGGCGGCCTCCCGCACCAGGGAGCGGGGCGGCACGTGGAGCACCTTGCCGAAGCCGAGTCCGGTGACGGGGACGAAGCCCTCGGGTGTGTCGGCGCCCAGGTCGGCGGCGACGATGCCGCTCGCCACGACGAGGGAGCCGACGGGCGCGGCGGGCGCGAACCCGCCGCCGATCCCGGCCGACACGACGAGGTCGTACGGGCCGGAGGCCAGGGCGAACGCGGTGGCGGCAGCGGCGGCGGCCGGGCCGACCCCGCCCGCCAGCACGTCCAGCGGGCCGGTGCGGTGCAGTTCGGCGCCGGGCACCGTACGCACCTCGGGCGCCTCCCCGGACGCGCGTGTGACCGCGTCCCGTTCGGCGGGAACAGCGGTCACGACGAGCACACGCACGGGAAAGGATTCCTCCGACGAGCTACGAGGAAGGGGACGGAACGCGGATCAGTCGGTCTTCTTGAGCTTGAAGTGCCAGATGCCGATGAGCTTCGAACCGTCGGTCTCGACGACGCTGACCTGGGTCTCGTTGCTCGTCTCGCCGGTCTGGCTGGAGAAGAACGCGCTGCCGGTGATCGACCGGTAGGTCCGCTTGTACGGCTCCTGCTCGGCCTGCTGGCCGTCGATGAAGAGCGTCCAGCCGTTGTCGGCGACCTCCGGGTCGACGCCGAAGCGGACCCGGTCGTCCATGGCGACGTCGATCGACTTGTCGGCCTTCTTGTTCAGGCAGCCCTGGATCAGCGACTCCTTGATGGGATCGCCGTCGTTGTAGCAGGCGGCCTCGGTCGACACCGAGGTCGTGCCGACCGTCACGGTGGCGAGCGGCGTCGGCTTGTCGCAGGCGGACAGGACGAGGAGTCCCGCGGACACGGCACCAAGAGCGACGCCGATTCGACGGCTCTTACCTGAGAAGAACGCAACGGTCATGGGCCGAAGGCTATCGGTCGCTCCGCTTCACGCCACGCGGGGGTGCGGTGAGCCGCGCCGCGCGGAGGTCAGGAGACCCCGTACGGACGTTGCGGCACCCAGCGCGAGGATTCCGGCGGCGACCGACATGCCCAGTACTCCATTGAGCGGCAGCGCGATCCCGATGCCGCCGCCGACCACCCACGCCATCTGAAGGACCGTCTCCGACCGGGCGAAGGCGGAGGTCCGCACCTCCTCCGGCACGTCGCGCTGGATCATCGCGTCCAGCGAGAGCTTCGACAGCGCCTGGGTGAAGCCGGCGACCGCGCCGAGCACGGCGACGAAGACCGTCGAGAAGAACAGCGCGGCCAGCACCGCGGCGCCCAGCGCGATTCCCAGCACCGTCGCGACGATCACCTCGGGCCCGCGCGCCCGCAGCAGCGAGCCCACCGCCGTACCGCAGGCGTTCCCCACGCCCGCCGCGACACCGACGATGCCGAGCGAGACGGCGGCGCTCTGTCCGGACAGCGGCTCGTTCCGCAGCAGGAACGCCAGGAAGAAGATGAGGAAGCCGGAGAGCGCGCGGTGCGCGGCGTTGGCCTGGAGTCCGTGCAGCACCGAACCGCCGACCGACCGCAGCCCCGGCGGACGCTCCCGCTTCTCGCCCTTGCGGCGCCCCGCCGCCTCCCGCCGCCCGGCGCGCCTGACGGAGAGCAGGGTCGAGCCGGTCCGGGCGCCCTGCGTACGGGCGGTGGCCGCGGGTACGGCGGGCACGCCCTGCTCCTCCGCGAGGCGGGCCCGGCGCTCGCCCTTGGCGGAGTCCACCGTGGGCGGCAGGGTGAAAGCGAGGAAGGTGCCGCCCAGGAAGATCACGCAGGCACCGAAGAGCGGCCATGCCGATCCGACCATCTGGAGCCCCGCGCCGATCGGGGCCGCGATCCCGGTCGCCAGCAGCCCCGCCAGGGTCACCCGCGAATTTGCCTTCACCAAGGAGAATTTCGGTGGCAGCAGCCGCGGCACGACAGCGCTGCGCACCACTCCGTACGCCTTCGAGCAGACGAGCACCCCGAGCGCCGCCGGGTACAGCTCCAGGCCGCCGGTGGCGACCGCGCTCGACATGGCGATCGCGAGCACGGCGCGGACCAGCATCGAGCCCGCCATCGCCGCCCGGCGGCCGTGCGGCAGCCGGTCGAGCAGCGGACCGATCACCGGGGCGAGCAGGGTGAACGGCGCCATGGTGATCGCCAGGTAGAGCGCGACGCGGCCCCGGGCCTCGTCGGTCGGGACGGAGAAGAACACCGTGGAGGCCAGCGCCACCGTGATCATCACGTCGCCCGCGCCGTTGACGGCGTGCAGCTCGATCAGCTTGCCGAGCCCGGACTCACCGGCACCGTGGGCGTGCGTCACCTTGCGGATGGACCGCCCGGTGCCGAAGAAGCCCGAGTGCAGCGCGCGTCTCATCGACCGGCCCGCCCTGCGGAAGGGGCCGGAGACGTCGTGCGACCGGACGGAAGCCACTTCGTCATACTGCCCCAACCTTTCTCCGGCGAACCGACGACAGCGCGGGTCATCCGTCCACGAGGGTGCGGACGGCGGTACGGGGAGGACGGCGGTACGGGGAGGACGGGCGGCTTTCGAACGCGCCCTGGGGCGCGCGCCGCCCTCGGCGGCGGGAATTTCCCCGGCGTCGGGCCGGTGGAATCCGTCGCGTCACGCATCGGAAAGGTCGCGTTTGGGGCGGGCAGGTGGGCGAGGGGCGGCGGAGAGGGTAGCGTGCGTTACGCGCCACCGGCGGTTGTTCTTGGCCGCGCGCCTCTCCGCGATCCCGCAGAATGGGTCCTGAGAAGCACGCCCGAGGCAGGCAACAACGGGTGTGGACGTCGACGCGGTCCTCTGGTCCGCTCCGCCCACAGCCGTCATGGCTGAAATCGGACATCGATGGAGCCATCGGCGCGCTCGTGAGACTGCGTAGGAGAGAAGCGAGACCTGTGAGTGCTGCGACGACGCGAAGCCGTACGGCCCGTACCCCTGTTCCCGACCGGCTCTGTGCCGAAGCGGTAGACCTCGCGCGCGCCGCGGCCGAGGAGGCCGCCGCACCCGGCGAGGTCGGCGAGCACGTGGCCGTCGTGGCCGAAGGGGACCGGGTCGTCACGCACTACTTCGAGTGCGAGATGTTCGGCTACCGGGGCTGGCGCTGGGCGGTGACCGTCGCCCGGGCCTCCCGCGCCAAGAACGTCACCCTCGACGAAACGGTGCTGCTGCCCGGCTCGGACGCCCTGCTCGCCCCGGAGTGGGTGCCCTGGAGCGAGCGGCTGCGCCCCGGCGACATGGGCCCCGGCGACCTGCTGCCCACCGAGGCGGAGGACCTCCGCCTGGAGCCCGGGTGGACCGGCGAGACCGTCGACGAGACGGAACCGCCGGAGGTCTCCGACGAGCTGGCCGCCCTCGCGGACACCGAGGACGCCGAGCTGACGGGCCCGCGGCCGTCCGCGATCGGCCGGGGCTCCATCGCCTCGGTCGCCGAAGAGCTCGGCATGCGGCGTGCGCGGGTGTTGTCCCGGTACGGGCTGCACGCGGCGGCCGACCGCTGGGACGAGGAGTTCGGCCCCAAGACGCCGATGGCCCAGGCCGCCCCCGCGACCTGCGTGAGCTGCGCGTTCCTGGTCCCGCTGACCGGTTCGCTGCGGCAGGCCTTCGGTGTCTGCGCCAACGAGTTCGGTCCGGCCGACGGCCATGTCGTCTCGCTGGCGTACGGCTGCGGCGGTCACTCGGAGGCGGCCGTCATGCCGAAGCCGCCGACGCCCGCACCGCACGCGCTCGACACCATGCGGGTGGACACGTACCAGCTGCACCCCGAGCGCGACGGCGGCTCCGTCCCCGACGAGACCGACGCGCACGCCGACGACCTCGGCCACTCCTGAGGCACCGCTCGGCGGACCCGGCCGGTCCTGACCGGGCCGGCCCCTTCCGACGCACCGCACCGCGCGGGGGGGCCCCGCCCCCCCCCGGGCCCCCCCGGG
>NZ_JBHWZJ010000160.1:0-15906 GCF_042728415.1 Streptomyces sp. NPDC060198
CCGTCCCGGCGGGCGGTGCGCGTGCGCGGCCACCTCCGGGGCCGCCGGCCTCCGCGCGCGAGGATTTCGGCACGGTGGACCCGACATGGGACGATGCGGGGATGTCCTCCCTGACCGATCTCTGCCGGTACCCGATCGTGCAGGCGCCGATGGCGGGTGGTCCCTCCTCCCCGCAACTCGTCGCCGCTGTCTCCGAGGCGGGCGGCCTCGGCTTCCTCGCCGCCGGGTACAAGACGGCCGACGCCATGCGCCACGAGATCGAGCAGGTCCGGGCGGCGACCGCCAGAACCTTCGGCGTGAACGTCTTCATGCCGCAGCCCGCACCGACCGGCCCCGCCGTGGATGCCGTGGCGGCCTACCGCCACCACCTCGCGGACGAGGCCGACACCTACGGCACTCCGCTCGGCGACCCCGGTGCCGACGGCGGTGACGGCACCGACGGTTTCGACGCCAAGGTGGCCGCCCTCCTGGCCGATCCGGTCCCGGTGGTGTCCTTCACCTTCGGCTGCCCCACCCGGGACACCCTGGACGCCTTCGCCCGCGCGGGTACGTACACGATCGTCACGGTCACCACCGCCGAGGAGGCGCGCGACGCCCAGTGGGCCGGGGCCGACGCCGTCTGCGCCCAGGGCATCGAGGCGGGCGGCCACCAGTCCACCCACCAGGACGACCCGGACGCCGACCACACCGGCATCGGGCTGCTCTCCCTGGTCACCCAGGTGCGCGAGACCGTGACCGTACCGGTCGTGGCGGCGGGCGGGATGATGCGCGGCGCCCAGATCGCCGCCGCCCTCGTGGCCGGCGCGGACGCCGCACAGCTGGGCACCGCCTTCCTGGCCTGCCCCGAGTCCGGCGCGCACCCGCTGCACAAACAGGCCCTGACCAGCCCGATGTTCGCCCGTACCGCGCTGACCCGCGCCTTCTCCGGCCGCCCCGCGCGTGGCCTGGTCAACCGCTTCGTCCGCGAGCACGGCCCCCACGCCCCCGCCGCCTACCCCCAGGTGCACCACGTCACCTCGGGGCTGCGCAAGGCGGCGGCCCGGGCCGGGGACGCCCAGGGCATGGCGCTCTGGGCCGGACAGGGCCACCGGATGGCGCGCGAGTTGCCCGCCGGGGAACTCGTCGAACTGCTCGCGGCGGAAATGCGGACCGCGGGGCCGGGCGGTCCTGCGCCCAGCGGCGCACCGCACCGGACACCGCCCGCCGATCCGTCGTGAACGGTCAGACACGGCCCGGCGCGGCCGTCGGCATGAGGAGTGAACAGTGACCGCACCGGTCTTCGTCGTCGAGAAGATGCCCAGCGGGCCCGAGTTCGTACTGGAGGGCCCCGAGGGGCGGCACGCCGTCTCCGTGAAACGGCTCCAGCCGGGTGAGGACGTCGTTCTGACGGACGGACTCGGCCAGTGGGCCGAAGGCGTGGTACGCGCCGCCGAGGGCAAGGACCGGCTGGTCGTCACCGTGCAGACCGTCCGGGAGGAGAAGCTCCCCGCCCCCCGGATCACCGTCGTCCAGGCCCTGCCCAAGGGCGACCGGGGCGAGGTCGCCGTCGAGACGATGACCGAGACCGGCGTCGACGCGATCGTGCCCTGGCAGGCCGGCCGCTGCATCACCCAGTGGAAGGGCGAGCGGGGCCTCAAGGCGCTCGCCAAGTGGCGCTCCACCGCCCGCGAAGCGGGCAAGCAGTCCCGCCGGGTCCGGTTTCCCCAGGTCGCCGACGCGATGACGACCAAGCAGGTCGCGGCCCTCCTCGCCACCGCCGAGTTCGCCGGCGTGCTGCACGAGGACCGCGACTGCGACAGCGAACCGCTGGCCACCGCCGAACTCCCCGCCACCGGCGAGATCGTGCTCGTCGTCGGCCCGGAGGGCGGGGTCTCGCCCCAGGAACTGGAGGCCTTCGCCGCCGCCGGGGCCGGTACGTACCGGCTGGGCCGCAGCGTGCTGCGCACCTCCACCGCCGGGACGGCCGCGACCGCGCTCCTGCTGGGACGCACCGGCCGCTGGGGCTGAGCACGCTCCCCGGGGGCGTATGGCCCGTATGCCTGTACGCCCCCGGGCCCCGGCCGTACCGACCGTGCCGCCCCACGGCGGGTGGCGCCCGCACCGATACGATGCGCTGAACGGATCATCGGCGTCACCACGACGCGCGCTGAACGGATCATCAGCGTCACCAGCCACCGAGGAGGCCGGCCCATGGCGGGAGAGCCGCAGCCCGACTGCCTGTTCTGCAAGATCGTCTCCGGGGACGTCCCGGCGACCATCGTGCGCGAGAGCGACACCACCGTCGCCTTCCGCGACATCAACCCGCAGGCCCCGACCCACGTCCTGGTCATCCCCAAGGTCCACTACCCGGACGCCGCGTCGCTCGCCGCCGCCGAACCGCAGATCGCCGCCGACGTGCTGCGCGAGGCCGGGCACGTCGCCACCGAGGACATGGTCGACGGCCACGGCTACCGCGTCGTCTTCAACACCGGCGCCGGCGCCGGCCAGACCGTCTTCCACGCGCACGCGCACGTCCTGGGCGGCCGCGGCCTCCAGTGGCCCCCCGGCTGACCGGAGCGTCGTCCCGTGTCCGCACGTGAGCTGGTGGTGCTCGGCACCGCCAGCCAGGTCCCCACCCGCCACCGCAACCACAACGGCTACCTGCTGCGCTGGGACGGGCAGGGCATCCTCTTCGACCCCGGCGAGGGCACCCAGCGCCAGATGCTGCAGGCCGGTGTCGCCGCGCACGACATCGACCGGATCTGCGTCACCCACTTCCACGGCGACCACTCGCTCGGGCTCGCCGGGGTGATCCAGCGGATCAACCTCGACCGGGTCCCGCACCCCGTCACCGCCCACTACCCGGCGAGCGGGCAGCACTTCTTCGACCGGCTCCGGTACGCCACCGCCTACCGTGAGACCGTCGAGCTGGCCGAGGTCCCGGTCGCCGCCGACGGGGTGCTCGACACCACCGACGCCTACACCCTGGACGCCTTCCGGCTCTCGCACCCCGTCGAGTCCTACGGCTACCGCCTGACCGAACCCGACGGCCGCCGCATGATCCCAGCCCTCCTCGCCGCCCACGGCATCCAGGGCCCCGACGTCGGCCGCGTCCAGCGCGAGGGCGTCCTGCGGGGCGTCCCCCTCGACGCCGTGTCCGAGCACCGGGCCGGACAGCGGTTCGCGTTCGTCATGGACACCAGGCTGTGCGACGGTGTGTACAGGCTCGCCGAGGGATGCGACCTGCTGGTCATCGAATCGACCTTCCTCGACGAAGACCTCGCACTGGCCACCGACCACGGCCACCTGACCGCCGGCCAGGCGGGCCGGGTGGCCGCCGAAGCGGGCGTACGCCACCTCGTACTCACCCACTTCTCCCAGCGGTACGACGACCCCGAACTCTTCGAGGTCCAGGCCCGCGCCGCGGGGTTCGAGGGCGAACTGACCGTCGCCCGGGACCTGACCCGCGTACCGGTGCCCACCCGGCACCACTGATGTATCCGGTGCCCACCCGGCACCACCGATCCACGTCACCACCCCCTTTCGTGAGCGAGACACCGTGCACCTCCCCAAGGCAGAACTCCACCTTCACATCGAAGGCACCCTCGAACCCGAGCTGGCCTTCGCGCTGGCCCGGCGCAACGGGGTGACGCTGCCCTACGCCACCACCGAGGAACTGCGCACCGCGTACCTCTTCGACGACCTGCAGAGCTTCCTCGACCTGTACTACGCGCTGATGGCCGTGCTCCGGACCGAGGAGGACTTCGCCGAACTCGCCGACGCCTACCTCACCCGGGCCGCCGCGCAGGGCGTCCGGCACGCCGAGATCTTCTTCGACCCGCAGGCGCACACCGCCCGGGGCGTGCCCATCGGCACCGTCATCGAGGGACTCGGCCGCGCGCTGGAGCGCAGCGAGGAGAAGCACGGCATCTCCACCCAGCTGATCCTCTGCTTCCTGCGCGACCAGTCGGCAGCCTCGGCCCTGGAGACGCTGGAGGCCGCCAAGCCGTACCTGCACCGCATCACCGCCGTCGGCCTCGACTCCGCCGAGGTCGGCCACCCGCCGGCCAAGTTCCGCGAGGTCTACGAGGAGGCCGGGAAGCTCGGCCTGCGCAAGGTCGCCCACGCCGGCGAGGAGGGCCCGCCGGAGTACATCCGCGAAGCCCTCGACGTCCTCGGCGTCGAGCGGATCGACCACGGGCTGCGCTGCATGGAGGACCCCGAGCTGGTCGCCCGGCTCGTCGCCGACCGCGTACCGCTCACCCTCTGCCCGCTCTCCAACGTCCGGCTGCGCGCCATCGACATCCTGGAGGAGCACCCGTTGCCCGCCATGCTGGCGGCCGGGCTGCACTGCACGGTGAACTCCGACGACCCGGCCTACTTCGGCGGATACGTCGGAGACACCTTCCACGCGGTCCACGAGGCGCTCGCCCTCGACCACGAGCAGTTGCGCACGCTCGCCCGCAACTCCTTCGAGGCGGCCTTCCTCGACCACGACGAGGAGCGCAGGGCGCGCTACCTGTCCGAGGTCGAGGCGTACGCGTTCGACTGACCGTCCCCGCCCGCCGGACCGGCCGTCCGGAAGGCGTTCCGCCCCAGCCGCCTGCGGCGCAGGGCGGGTACGGCGAGTTCCGTGACGGCCTGCTCCGGAGCGCCGAGCTTCGGCACGGCACCCGGCAGACCGCCCGTCGTGGCGGCGAGCAGCGCGGCCGGGGCGCCACCGCGGCGGCGCACCGAACCCGGCACCAGCGGGCGGCCGCCCGCGTGCAGCGCCACCGCCGTGACCGGGGCCGCCACCAGCAGCGTCGCCGCCCCGAGGATCAGCCCCATCGCGGGGAAACCGGCCCCTTCGGAGAGCACGCTGCCCAGCACCGGCCCGCAGGCCACCCCCACCGAGGAGGCGGAACCCGCGAGCACCGCCCAGCGGCCCCGCACGTCGAGAGAGGCGGCCAGGCCGATCAGGTACGAGAGGACCACCGGATAGACGGTGTTCCACAGGACCTCGCCGGTCGCGAAGGAACCGAGGCCGCGCGCGGAGGCGCTGAGCACGATGCTCCCGGCGATCACGACCGTGCCGCAGCCGATCGGGACCGCGCGGCCGAGCCGGGCGCCCAGCGCTCCGGCGCCCATGACCCCGAGCAGTCCGGCGCCCAGCGCGGCGGCGAACACCGCGCCGACGGTGACCTCGGAGAGCCCCACCTGGTCCACGCCGATCCGGCTGCTGACGCCCCAGAGCGCGTTCTGCGCCATGGACCAGACGAGCATCCCGCCCGCCAGCAGCAGACCCGAACGCCGGTGCGGCAGTCGGCCGGTGACCGGGGTGCCGGTCGCGACGGGGGCCGGTGCGTCGAGCCGCGAGGTGGCCGGCCAGACGAGCAGGGCGACCAGGGCGATGGCGGCGAACGGCAGCCGGTGACCGCCGCCCAGGTGGGGGATCGTCAGGTACAGGGCGCCGGCGGTGGCGGAGACGCTGAGCAGTCCGAGCGAGGAGGTGCGGTGCGGGTCGCTCTGCGAGGCGATCTGGGAGGCGGCCACCGCGGTGGCGGTGCCCGAGCCGAAGCCGCCGACCATCGCGCCCAGCACCACCAGCGGCAGCGAGGTGGTCAGCGCGGCGCAGCCGTATCCGGTGACGGCGAGGACCAGCCCGAGGCGCGCGCAGCCGCGGGCGCCGAACCGGTCGACCCGGCCAGCCAGCGAGAAGCCCGCGGAGGCGGAACTCAGCAGCAGGGCGCTGCCGACGAGTCCGGCCTGAGACGTGGTCAGGCCGAGATGGGCGCTGAGCCGCCCGACGACGGTGGGGAGCAGATAAGCGGCGAGGTAGCCGGCGGTGAACACGGCGACCAGGGGCCACGCGGCGCGAGGGCGCGAGGACATGGGCGTTCCTGAAGACATGCCGGAGACCGGCAGGGGGAGGTGGGGGAGGCGGTGCGGGGGTGAAGAGAGAGTGGGGGAGCACCAGGGTGACGCGAGAAATGGGGGAGAAGTGCGGTTCCCCGGTCTTCGTACCCGATCGTGTTCGCCGGGCAATTTGTATCAAGCACGTACAGCTGATCGAAAGGCGGGATTGTGTGATCTGCGGCACATCGATGTTTGGTGCCGGAGGACCGGGGTAGCGGTGGATGTTTACGCAGGTCGACCCCGGTGGTGCCGAGGGGCGTGGAGGCTGCGGGAACGCGCGCGAATCGGGCAGACTGGCCGGATTCCGCAAGGACGCGGAGCGCGTCGGTGGAGTACGCCGGGGAGCCCGCGAACCACGTCTACAGGCACCTCAGTACGGCACCCCCGGGGAGCGCATGATGAGCATCGACAGCAGCCCGGCCGTAGATCCACTGTTGGCGCTGCGCGCCCCGGAGGATCCGGCCTGCGACGTTTTCCTGACGGGCACGGTCTTCCTCGACATCGTCTTCACCGGCCTGGACAGCGCCCCCGTGCGCGGTACGGAGTCCTGGGCCCGGGGCATGGGCTCCAGCCCCGGCGGTGTCGCCAACATGGCCACCGCCCTCGCCCGCCTCGGCCTGCGCACCTCGCTCGCCGCCGCCTTCGGTGACGACCACTACGGCGAGTACTGCTGGGACGCCCTCGAACAGGGCGAGGGCATCGACCTCTCCATGTCGCACACCGTCCCCGGCTGGCACTCGCCCGTCACCGTCTCCATGGCGTACGAGGGCGAGCGCACGATGGTCTCGCACGGCCACGAGGCGCCGCCCCCGGCGGCCGCGCCGGGCACGGAGGGGCCCGCGTTCCCGCACTGCCCGCCGCGCGCCCGCGCCGCCGTCGCCTCGCTCACCCCGGGCCGCGGAGAACCCTGGGTCGCGGCGGCGGCCGAGCGCGGGGCCCAGATCTTCGCCGACGTCGGCTGGGACGAGACCGGCCGCTGGGACCTGGCCGCCCTGCCCGACCTCGCGCACTGCGCCGCCTTCCTGCCCAACGCGGAGGAGGCCATGCGCTACACCGGCCGCGACACCCCCCGCGCCGCCGCCCACGCGCTGGCCGAACACGTACCGCTCGCCGTGGTCACCCTCGGCGCGGAGGGCGCCTACGCCGTGGACGCGGCGACCGGCACCACCGCCGAGGTCCCCGCCATCGACGTGGCCGCCCTCGACCCGACCGGCGCCGGAGACGTCTTCGTCGCCGGGTTCGTCACCGGCACCCTCGCGGACTGGCCGCTCGCCGACCGCCTCGCCTTCGCCGGACTCACCGCCGCCCTCTCCGTCCAGGAGTTCGGCGGCTCGCTCTCCGCTCCCGGCTGGGCCGAGATCGCCGCCTGGTGGCAGCAGGTGCGCACCTTCGAGGCGCAGGACCCGGTCGCCCTGGAGCGGTACGCCTTCCTGGAACGCCTGCTGCCCGCCGCCCACCGCCCCTGGCCGCTGCGCCGCGCGGTCCCCACCATCGGCTTCCGGGCCTCCTGAGCGGGCTTCCGGGGCGTCCCCGCGTCCCTGCCGGTGGAACCCTCCCTCGCCTCTCCCCGCGTACGGGAACGGGGGCGCAAAACCCCTCGGCGTTGTCGGCGCGGAGTCGTAGGCTGGACGCAGAGGTTGTCGACCGGCGAGAACCCCGCAACGGGAGGTATGCGCAGGCCCGAGGGCCGGCCCATGACTCAGTCACCCACACGGCCACAGGCGCGTGCCCGCATCAGGATTCCGGCCGCTCACCCCATGGTGATGCTCCTGGGATCGGGCGACTCCCTGCTGCGCGTGATCGAGACGGCGTTCCCCGAAGCCGATATCCACGTACGGGGAAACGAGATAAGCGCTACGGGCGAACCCGCCGAGGTCGCCCTCATCCAGCGCTTGTTCGACGAGATGGTGCTGGTGCTCCGCACCGGGCAGCCGATGACGGAGGACGCAGTGGAACGCTCGATCGCCATGCTCAGGGCAGCCGGCAACGGCGAGGGCGACCCGCAGGGCGAGACCCCCGCCGAGGTGCTCACGCAGAACATCCTCTCCAACCGCGGTCGCACGATCCGCCCCAAGACGCTCAATCAGAAGCGGTACGTCGACGCCATCGACAAGCACACCATCGTCTTCGGCATCGGCCCCGCGGGCACCGGCAAGACCTACCTCGCCATGGCGAAGGCGGTCCAGGCGCTCCAGTCGAAGCAGGTCAGCCGGATCATCCTGACCCGGCCCGCGGTCGAAGCGGGGGAGCGGCTCGGCTTCCTGCCCGGCACGCTCTTCGACAAGATCGACCCGTACCTGCGCCCGCTCTACGACGCGCTGCACGACATGCTCGACCCCGACTCGATCCCGCGCCTGATGGCCGCGGGCACGATCGAGGTCGCGCCGCTCGCCTACATGCGGGGCCGCACTCTGAATGATGCTTTCATCATCCTGGACGAGGCCCAGAACACCAGCGCCGAGCAGATGAAGATGTTCCTCACTCGCCTCGGCTTCGACTCGAAGATCGTCATCACCGGTGACGTCACCCAGGTCGACCTGCCGAACGGCACCAAGAGCGGTCTCCGGCAGGTCCAGGAGATCCTCGACGGCGTCGAGGACGTCCACTTCTCCCGGCTCACGTCCCAGGATGTCGTCCGGCACAAGCTCGTCGGCCGTATCGTCGACGCGTACGAGAAGTACGACGACCGAGCCGGTACCAACGGGAAGTAGTTTCAGCGCACCATGTCGATCGACGTCAACAACGAATCCGGAACCGAGGTCGACGAGCAGGCGATCCTCGACATCGCCCGCTACGCCCTCGCCCGGATGCGGATCCACCCGCTGTCCGAACTCTCGGTGATCGTGGTGGACACCGACGCCATGGAGCAGCTCCACATCCAGTGGATGGACCTCCCGGGCCCGACCGATGTCATGTCCTTCCCGATGGACGAGCTCCGGCCGCCGTCGAAGGACGACGAGGAACCCCCGCAGGGCCTCCTCGGTGACATCGTGCTCTGCCCGGAGGTCGCCAAGCGCCAGGGCGAAGAGGCCGAGACGCGGCACTCCATGGACGAGGAGCTCCAGCTCCTCACCGTCCACGGAGTGCTGCACCTCCTCGGGTACGACCACGAGGAGCCCGACGAGAAGGCCGAGATGTTCGGCCTCCAGGCCGCCATCGTGGACGGCTGGCGGGGCGAGCACGGGCTGACCGGCCCCTCCCCGGCTCCCACGGTCTCGTGAGCTTCCCGCTCGTCGCCGGAGCCGTCCTGCTGGTGATCGTCGGCTGGCTCGCCGCCTGCGCCGAGACCGCCATCGCCCGCATGTCCAGCTTCCGGGCCGCCGAGGCGGTCCGGGCCGGACGGCGCGGCAGCGCGAAACTCGCGCAGGTCGCCTCCGACCCGACCCGCTATCTCAACGTCGCCCTGCTGGTGCGGGTCGCCTGCGAGATGGCGGCCGGGGTCCTCGTCACGTACGCCTGCCTCCAGGAACTCTCCGAGACCTGGGAGGCGCTGGCCGTCGCGATGGGGGTCATGGTCCTCGTCAGCTACGTCGCCATCGGCGTCTCGCCCCGCACCATCGGCCGCCAGCACCCGCTGAACACGGCGACGGCCGCCGCGTACGTCCTGCTGCCGCTGGCCAGGATCATGGGCCCGATCCCGCAGCTGCTGATCCTCATCGGCAACGCCCTCACCCCCGGCAAGGGGTTCCGCAAGGGACCGTTCGCCAGCGAGGCGGAGCTGCGCGCGATGGTCGACCTCGCTGAGGCGGAGTCGCTGATCGAGGACGACGAGCGCCGCATGGTGCACTCCGTCTTCGAGCTGGGCGACACCCTCGTCCGCGAGGTGATGGTGCCCCGCACCGACCTGGTCGTCATCGAGCGGTACAAGACGATCCGCCAGGCGCTCACCCTCGCGCTGCGCTCCGGCTTCTCCCGCATTCCGGTCACCGGGGAGAACGAGGACGACATCGTCGGGATCGTCTACCTCAAGGACCTGGTCCGCAAGACCCACATCAACCGCGACTCCGAGGCCGACCTCGTCTCCACCGCGATACGGCCCGCCGTCTTCGTCCCCGACACGAAGAACGCCGGTGACCTGCTGCGCGAGATGCAGCAGGACCGCAACCACGTCGCCGTCGTCATCGACGAGTACGGCGGCACGGCCGGCATCGTCACCATCGAGGACATCCTGGAGGAGATCGTCGGCGAGATCACCGACGAGTACGACCGCGAGCTGCCTCCCGTCCAGGAACTGGAACACGGCTGCTACCGGGTGACCGCCCGCCTCGACATCGGCGATCTCGGGCAGCTTTTCGGCTTCGACGCGTACGACGACGAGGACGTCGAGACCGTCGGCGGCCTCCTCGCCAAGGCTCTCGGCCGGGTCCCGATCGCCGGAGCCACCGCGCTGGTCCACCTCCCCGACGACCGTGCGCTGCGGCTGACTGCGGAGTCCACGGCCGGGCGCCGCAACAAGATCGTCACCGTGCTGGTCGAGCCGGAGCCCGAACCGGAGCCGGACGCCGAGGCATAGTAGTCGGCCAGGAGGACCCAAGTCGGAGCAGGGGAAACGGAGTCGCAATGAACGGCGCACAACTGCGGGCTTTCTGTCTGGACTTCAACGGGGCCGTGGAGGAGTTCCCCTTCACACCGGAGACCTCGGTCTTCAAGGTGCTCGGCAAGATGTTCGCGCTCAGTGCCCTGGACGCCCGCCCGCTCACCGTCAACCTCAAGTGCGACCCGGACGAAGCGGTGAGCCTGCGCGAGGAGTACCCGGCGATCGTCCCCGGCTGGCACATGAACAAGCGCCACTGGAACACCGTCACGGTCGGCGACCTGCCCGCCAAGACGGTCCGCGAGCTGATCGAGGACTCCTACGACCTGGTGGTGGCGGGTCTGCCCCGGGCGGAGAGGCTCCGGCTGGACCGGGCCTGAGGGCGGATGGTCTTCGGTGCCCCCGGCTACGTGGCCGGGGGCACCGGCATTCCCCGCTGCGCGGGCGATCCACCGCCCCGGATACCTCCCGCCGAGCCGGCGTGCGTGCTCAGACGGCCTCGCCGGGCTTCTCTTCGAGCACCAGCACGATGTGCTCGTTCTCGCCGTACCGGACCGTCCCGGTACGCCGGAAGCCGTGCTTCTCCAGCAGCCGCACCGACCCGGTGTTCCCGACGTAGGGATCGGCGTGCAGGGGGCGGGCGGTTTCCCGTTCCAGGAACAGGGCCAGCGCCCGGGTGCCGATTCCCCGGCCCCAGTACCGCCGGCCGAGCCAGTATCCGACGAAGCGCCGCTCCTCGGCCCACCACGCCACCACGTTGCCCGCGAGTTCTCCGTCGACGGTGATGGCCTGCACGAAGTTGGCGGGGTCCCCGAGGACCTTCGTCTTCCAGTGGGCCATGAAGGCGTCCCGTTCCCGGGGCGGGAACTTCGACCGGCGCACGGCCTCGGGATCGTGCTCCTGTGCCAAGAACTCTTCCAGGTCGGTCAGTTCGACGTCCCGCAAACGCACTTGATCACTCATGCGGACGAAGTCTGCCACGAGCCTCTGACACCCGAAGGCCCCTGACCGATGACCTGGTCAGGGGCCCTTCCTCCGCGGTGCGTGGCCCGCAGCACCCGCCCCGCCTCAGCCGCGCCGCCGCAGCCCCGCCGCCACGACCGCCGCGCCGACCAGCAGCAGCGCCGCGTCGAGCGCCATGACCGTACGGACCCCCGTGAACAGCTCGTCCTGCGTCGTGGCGAGCACGCCCAGCAGCGGGATGCCGAGGGTCAGGCCGACCTGCTGGGTCGTGGTGACCAGGCCGGTCGCCAGGCCCTGTTCGGCGTCCGGGACGCCGGAGGTCACCGCGAGGCCGTAGCTCACGATCGCGCCCAGGTGGCACATGCTCGCCAGTGAGACGCCGACCGTGGCGACCAGCACTCCGCCGTGCTCGCCCAGGGCCAGCAGCAGGGCGACGAAGGCGCCCTGGCCGAGCAGCGAGCCGACCAGCGTGCGGCGGGCGCCGAAGCGGCCGATGACCCTCGGGGCGTACGTACCGGCCACCGCCGAGAGCAGCCCCTGCACCCCGAAGACCAGCCCGGTGGCGAACGCCGACAGGCCGAGCACGTCCTGGAGGTACAGGGTCAGCACGAAGACCACGGTGGACATCAGGGCGAAGGTCAGCAGCCCGCCGAGGTTGCCGAACGCCACCGTCCGGCGGCGCAGCATCGGCAGCGAGACCAGCGGTTCGGCGGCCCGCGACTCCACCACCGCGAAGGTCACCAGCAGCGCCACCCCGAGGACCAGGGCGATCAGTACGTCGGCGTGGCCGAAACCGTTCTGGGCGGCTGTCGACAGTGCGTAGATCAGGGCCAGCAGCCCGCCCGTGACGGTGACCGCGCCCGGTACGTCCAGCTTGGGCCGCTGCGGGGTACGGGACTCCGCCAGCGCTTTCGGGGCGAGGGTCAGGACGCCCGCCGAGGCGAGCGCCAGCAGGCCCATGGTGGAGCGCCAGCCCAGGGTGTCGGTGAGTACGCCGCCCGCCACCATGCCCACGGTGAAGCCGAGCGAGAGCAGCGTGCCGCTGATGCCCAGCGCCCGGTCACGCTCCGGCCCTTCCCGGAACGTGGTGGTCAGCAGCGACATCCCGGTGGGCACGATCGCGGCGGCGCCGAGTCCCTGGAGGGCACGTCCGGCGAGGAACGGCACCGGGCCCCAGGCGAAGGTCGCCAGCAGCGAGGCCGCGCCGAACACGGCCAGGCCCGTGAGGAAGAGCTTGCGCCGCCCGTAGAGGTCGCCGATCCGGCCGAAGAGCAGCAGGAATCCACCGGAGGGGAGGGCGAAGGCGGTGATGGCCCACTGGAGCTGGGAGGTGCTCAGTCCGAGGTCGGTACCGAGTGCGGGGAGTGCCACGTTCAGTACGGAGAAGTCGAGCGCCACCATGAACTGGGCGGCGCAGAGGACCATGAGGATCAGCCGGGACCGGCCGGAGAGCCGGGCGGGACGGGTCGTGTGCGGGAGCGAGGGGGCAGCGGGACCGGGGGTGCCGGTGGCCTCGGGAGGTGATTCGATCGCCATGTCCCAACCTTCGGTCGCACGGGACAGGGGTGGGGAGACGCTCCTTATCCTGTTGGTACGACCACCAGTTGGCACCGACCAGTTGGCACCGTGCGCGACACCAGGGGGAGTGACGACGTGGCGACACCGGCCCGTACGACGACGACCGGCAACGGTAAGGCCCACCGGCTCGCCGAGTTGCGGGAGTTCCTGATGAGCCGCCGGGCCCGGGTCACCCCGGCCCTCGCCGGCCTCCCGGACGGCGGCGCGCGCCGCCGTACCCCGGGGCTGCGCCGGGAGGAGGTCGCCGTCCTCGCGGGCGTCGGGGTCTCCTGGTACCAGTGGCTGGAGCAGGGGCGTGACATCACCGTCTCCCCACAGGTGCTGGACTCGGTGGGGCGCGTCCTGCGGCTGACCAGCGCGGAGCGCCGCCATCTGTACGTACTGGCCGGGCTCAACCCGCCCGCGCCCGAGGTCGATCCGGCCGACGCCGACATGTGTGACGGGCTGCGGCGGCTCATCGACGCGTGGATGCCCTTCCCGGCGCACATCATGGACCGGTACTGGAACGTCGTGCTCTACAACGACGCGGCCTCCCTGGTCCTCGGGCTGCGCCCCGGCATCGTGCAGAACTGCCTGATCACCTTCTTCACGGACGACGTCTACCGCTCCCGCGCGACGACCTGGGAGCAGATCGCCCCGCAGGTCGTCGCGCAGTTCCGCGCGGGCTGCTCGGAGAACCCGGAGGACGAGGGCTTCCAGGCCGTCGTGGCCGAGGCGAAGGAGGCCAGCCCGGAGTTCGCCGCGCTCTGGGAGCAGCGCGACATCGCGCCCGGCGGGCAGATGCGCAAGGAGCTGGAGCATCCGACGGCCGGGACCCTCCAGGTGGAGTCCACCCAGCTGCGGGTGCCCGCCCGCCCGGACCTGGCGATCGTGCTGCACACCCCGCTGCCGGGCACCGGCACCGAGGAGCGGCTCAAGTGGCTGGCGTCCCCGGAGGGGCGGCGCGACGCGATGTACCCGGTACCGGGATGAGGCGCGCGCCACACGGTTCGTATGCTCGGCACATGACTGACACCACCGACCTCGGGGCCGAGGACCGCAAGATCGTCACCCTGGCGCGCAGCGCCCGCGCCCGCAACGGAGTCCCGGAGGGCGCGGCCGTCCGGGACGAGACGGGACGTACGTACGTGGCGGGCACGGTGGCCCTGGAGTCGCTGCGGCTCACCGCCCTCCAGACGGCCGTGGCGATGGCCGTGGCCAGCGGGGCCACCTCCCTGGAGGCGGCAGCGGTGGTCTCGGACGCCGAGAGCCCGGCCGACGAGGACCGGGCTGCGGTGCGCGACCTCGGCGGGGCGGACACGCCGGTGTTCCTGGCGGGCCCGGACGGGGCCGTGCGGGTACGGGTCACCGCGGGGTGACTCCGTGACTTCGCCCACGTGAGCGCGTCGGCCGTGGTCGACAGGCGCCGGGGTCCGGTGCCGGTCAGTGCCCCCGGGGCGCGTACATGATCACGGCCATGCCGGCGAGGCAGATCAGCGCCCCGGCGATGTCGTACCGGTCCGGGCGGTAGCCGTCCGCGACCATGCCCCAGGCGATCGAGCCGGCCACGAAGACACCGCCGTAAGCGGCGAGGATGCGGCCGAAGTTGTCGTCGCTCTGCAGCGTCGCCACCGCCCCGTACACCCCGAGGGCGATCACTCCCGCGCCGATCCAGGCCCAGCCCCGGTGCTCGCGGATGCCCTGCCAGACCAGCCAGGCACCCCCGATCTCGAAGAGGGCGGCGACGACGAAGAGGGCTGCGGAGCGGGCGACGAGCATGGTGGGCACGCTATCCCGGGCGCGCCGTACGAGGGGCCGGGCGCACGCGTCGCCGGGCCGGGCGGGCGGCCGTTGTGCACCGGGCCGCCGCGATCGGGGACAATGGGCGCCATGAGCGCTCGACCGAACCCCGAAGCCGCTGCGCGGCAGGCCACGGACACCGCCCCTCACCGGGCCGGTTTCGCCTGCTTCGTGGGCCGCCCCAATGCGGGCAAGTCCACCCTCACGAACGCTCTGGTCGGGCAGAAGGTGGCGATCACGTCCAATCGCCCCCAGACCACCCGGCACACCGTGCGCGGGATCGTGCACCGTGACGACGCGCAGCTGATCCTGGTCGACACCCCCGGGCTCCACAAGCCGCGCACCCTGCTGGGCGAGCGGCTCAACGACGTCGTGCGGACCACCTGGGCCGAGGTCGACGTCATCGGCTTCTGCCTGCCCGCCGACCAGAAGCTCGGCCCCGGCGACAAGTTCATCATCAAGGAACTCGCCGCCATCAAGAAGACGCCGAAGATCGCGGTCATCACCAAGACGGACCTGGTCGACTCCCGGGCGCTCGCCGAACAGCTGCTGGCCGTATCCCAGCTGGGCCAGGAGCTCGGCTTCGAATGGGCCGAGATCGTGCCGGTCTCGGCGGTCAAGGACGATCAGGTCGGGCTGCTCGCCGACCTGATCGCCCCGCTGCTGCCGGTGAGCCCGCCGCTCTACCCGGAGGGCGACCTCACCGACGAGCCCGAGATGGTCATGGTCGCGGAGCTGATCCGCGAGGCCGCGCTCGAAGGCGTACGCGACGAACTGCCGCACTCCATCGCGGTCGTCGTCGAGGAGATGCTGCCGCGCGAGAACCGTCCGGCGGACCGGCCGCTGCTGGACATCCACGCCAACGTCTACATCGAGCGCCCCAGCCAGAAGGGCATCATCATCGGCCCCAAGGGCCAGCGCCTGAAGGACGTCGGGACCAAGTCCCGCAAGCAGATCGAGGCGCTGCTCGGCACGCCGGTCTTCCTCGATCTGCACGTCAAGGTCGCCAAGGACTGGCAGCGCGACCCCAAGCAGCTCCGCAAGCTCGGTTTCTGAGCGGCGGGGCGGTCCCCGTTCCGGGCGGCGGGGCAGCCCTCGGGCCCGCCCCGCCCCCCGCCCGGCGCGCCGCGGCGTACCGGACGCACCGGCGACGCCGGGGCGGGGTCGTGTTAACA
>NZ_JBHWZJ010000161.1:0-15903 GCF_042728415.1 Streptomyces sp. NPDC060198
GCCACCACCCCCGCCCCCACGCCGACGGGTGGCGCCACCACCCCGGCGCCCTCGCCGACGCCGTCCTCCCCGGCGGCCGGTGACGGCGCGAGCACCGCGCCCGAGCAGACGGCCGACACCGGCGGCACGGTCACACCGGACCCGGCCACCGGAGGCGACACCGGCGGGGAGTGACCCGCATCCGCACCGGAGCGGCAGGACGACGGCCCCGGCCGCCACCCCACGAGGGCGGCGGCCGGGGCCGCTGTCGTACCCGCTGCCGGAATCCGGCGGATCAGTCTCCCAGTACCCGCCGCAGATAGTCGTTGCCGAACAGCCGGTCCGGGTCCAGCCGGTTGCGTACCGCCGTGAACTCACCGAACCGCGGATAGACCTCCGCGAGATACCCGGCGTCCCGGGTGTGCACCTTCCCCCAGTGCGGACGGCCCCCGTGCGCCGTCATGATCCGTTCGACCGCCGTGAAGTACGCCTGGTGCGGAGTGCCCCGGTAGAGATGGACGGCGATGTAGGCGCTCTCGCGGCCGGACGCGGTGGACAGGGCGATGTCGTCGGCGGGGGCGGTACGGACCTCGACCGGGAAACTGATCCGCAGCGGCGAGGCGTCCACCATCGCCTTGAGTTCCCGCAGCGCCGCCACGGCGGCCTCGCGCGGAAGGGCGTACTCCATTTCCATGAAGCGCACCCGGCGCGGGCTGGTGAACACCTTGTAGGGGATGTCCGTGTACGTACGGGCCGACAGGGCCCGGCTGGATACCCGGGCGATCGAGGGGATCGCCGCAGGGAAGGCGCGGCCCACCGAACAGGCCAGCTGGAATATTCCGTTGGAGAGGAGTTCGTCCTCGATCCAGCCGCTGATCCGGCCCGGCGGGGCGGAAGGGCCCGCGCTGCGGTTGTTGCGCTTGGTGTTGCAGTTGCCCGTGTGCGGGAACCAGTAGAACTCGAAGTGCTCGTTCTCGGTGACCAACTCGTCGAAGCCCGCGGTCACCGCGTCGAAGGTCATCGGCTCCTCGCGGGCGGTCAGCAGGAAGACGGGCTCCACCGCGAAGGTGATCGCGGTGATCACGCCCAGCGCGCCGAGACCGATCCGCGCGACCGCGAAGACCTCCGGGTTCTCCTGTTCGGAGCAGCGCAGCACCGTGCCGTCCGCCGTGACCAGTTCCAGGGCCCGGATCTGCGCGGCTATGGACGCCGATTCGCGGCCGGTGCCATGGGTACCGGTGGAGGTGGCCCCGGCGACGGTCTGCTCCATGATGTCGCCCATGTTGGTGAGCGAGAGGCCCTCCCGGGCGAGGGCGGCGTTGAGCCGCTTGAGCGGAGTGCCCGCCTCCACGGTGACCGTCATCGCCTCCCGGTCGATGCCACGGATGCCGGTGAGCAGGTCGGGACGGACGAGTACCCCGTCGGTGGCCGCCGCCGCCGTGAACGAGTGACCCGTGCCGACCGGCTTCACCCGCAGTCCGTCTTCGGCGGCCCGGCGCACCGCGTCGGCGAGTTCGTCCACGGAGGCGGGTGAGACCTCCCGTACCGGCCGGGCGGTGACGTTCCCCGCCCAGTTGCGCCACGCGCGCGCCGTCCTTGCGTCGGTGCTGGTCATCTTCCCCACGCTTTCCCGTCTGCGCCGGCCTCGCCGGCCGCCGATACCCCGGGCACGCCGCGACGGCCGCGAGCGCGCCCACCACCGCGTACCCCGCCCGGCGCCGGACGCGTCACGCAAGAGCGCCACGGCCAGGAACGGCAGGCTCCCGGCCAGTTGGAGGGGGATCATACTCACGGCCGCCGCCCGCAACCGCGCCCGGTCGCGATACCGCTCGTACGACCCGCCCCGCGGGCGGGACGGATGTCGGTGGCGATGCTCCCGGCCCCGGGTGGCAGGATCGGAGCCATGCCCGATCTGCGCGACCCCGCTCCCTACGACGCCCTGCTCCTCCTCTCCTTCGGCGGTCCCGAAGGCCCGGACGACGTGGTTCCGTTCCTCCGGAACGTCACCCACGGTCGGGGCATCCCCGAAGAGCGGCTGAAGGAGGTCGGCAAGCACTACTTCCTCTTCGACGGCATCAGTCCGATCAACGGCCAGAACCGGGACTTGCTGGAAGCCCTGCGTACGGACTTCGCAGGCCACGGGCTGGACCTTCCGGTGTACTGGGGCAACCGCAACTGGGCCCCGTACCTGACCGACACCCTGCGCGAGATGACCGAGGCGGGACACCGCCGGATTCTGACCCTCGCGACGAGCGCCTACGCCTCCTACTCGGGCTGCAGGCAGTACCGCGAGAACCTCGCCGACGCGCTGGAGACCCTGCGGGCCGAAGGCCTGACGGTGCCGCGCGTGGACAAACTGCGCCACTACTTCAACCACCCCGGCTTCGTGACGCCCATGACCGACGGCGTGCTCGCCTCGCTCGCGAGCCTCACCGACGAAGAGCGTGCGGGAGCCCACCTGGCCTTCACCACGCACTCCATCCCCGTGTCGGCGGCCGACACCTCCGGGCCCGCGGAGGCCCACGGCGACGGCGGCGCCTACGTCGCCGAGCACCTCGACGTCGCCCGGGTGATCGTCGCAGCGGTCCGCGAGGAGACCGGCGTCGAGTACCCCTGGCAGCTCGTCTACCAGTCCCGCAGCGGCGCCCCGCACATCCCGTGGCTCGAACCCGACATCTGCGACCACCTGGAGGGCCTGCACGGCGACGGCGTCCCGGCGGTCGTGATGGTTCCCATCGGGTTCGTCTCCGACCACATGGAGGTCCTCTACGACCTCGACACGGAGGCCACCGCCAAGGCCGCCGAGCTCGGGCTGCCCGTCCGCCGGTCGGCCACCGTCGGTGCCGACCCGCGGTTCGCCGCGGCCGTCCGCGACCTCGTGCTGGAGCGCGCCGCCACCGAGCAGGGGTACCGCGTGGACCGCTGCGCGCTCGGCGCTCTCGGCCCCTCGCACGACCTCTGCCCGGTCGGCTGCTGTCCGGCCAGGGCACCGAAGCCGGCCGCCGCGGGCGCCGACAGCCCGTTCGCCTGACCGCACCGCACCGCACCGCGAACGCACCGGCACCGCACCGCAACCGCACACGTGCCGCACTGCGCCAACACTGCTCCGCACAGCATCGGCAGGGTCGCCGGGCGGGAGCCGTCACACCTCCGATGCCCCGTGTCCGAACCGAACTGCCCGAGCCCGACCTACCGAACCCGACTCTCTGGGAGCGCCGTGACCGACCCCCTGCTCGCCGAACTCCTCGAACTCGCCCGGACCGCCGCCGCCCGCGCCGGAGCCCTGCTGCGCGACGGCCGTCCTGCCGACCTGGGGGTGGCCGCGACCAAATCGAGCCCCATCGACGTCGTCACCGAGATGGACATCGCCGCCGAGAAGCTGATCACCGGCTACCTCCTGGACCACCGCCCGGAGGACGGCTTCCTCGGCGAGGAGGGCGCGAGCCGCGAGGGCACCAGCGGTGTCCGCTGGGTCATCGACCCGCTGGACGGGACGGTGAACTACCTCTACTCCCTGCCGACCTGGGCCGTCTCGATCGCCGCGGAGCTCGACGGGGAGCGGGTCGTGGGCGTGGTCGAGGCGCCGATGCGCGGCGAGACCTTCCATGCGGTGCGGGGAGGCGGCGCGTACGTGAACGGCACCGCTCTGCGCGTCCGGCCCGCCCCGCCGCTGGACCAGGCGCTCGTGTCGACCGGCTTCAACTACGTCGCCACCGTCCGCACCCACCAGGCCGACGTGGCCCAGCAGCTGATCCCGAGGCTCCGCGACATCCGGCGCGGGGGGTCGGCCGCCATCGACCTGTGCGACGTGGCCGCCGGCCGGCTCGACGGCTACTACGAGCGCGGACTCCACCCCTGGGACCTGGCGGCCGGCGACCTCATCGCCCGCGAGGCCGGCGCGCTCACCGGCGGACGCCCGGGGCTGCCCGCCGACGGGGACCTGACGGTGGCCGCGTCGCCGGGCGTCTTCGAGCCCCTCCAGGCGATCCTGGAGAAGCTGGGTGCCTGGCACGACTGACGCCGGACCCCGGCGCGGACACGTGACACGTGACATGTGCCGGACGTGCGGAACGCCCGCCGCGACTCCTCGGGAGTTCCGGCGGGCGTTCCGTGTGGTGCGGGCGACGCGTGTCGCCGCGGCCTGGTGGTGCGGCTCGGTCGTGCGGTGCGGCTCGGCGGTGCGGTGGGGCCTGGTGGTGCGGCTCGGTCGTGCGGGTGGCGCACGTGCGGTGGGTGCGGTGTGCGGGTCGGTTCCGGGTCAGACGGTGGTGACTCCGGTCCCGACGCCGGTCTCGACGCCGTGTTCGGCGGCGAGGCGCAGCAGATCGTCCAGCTCGCTCTGCTCGACGTCCGCCAGGAAGTCGTCACCCGTCTCGCGGGCCCGGGTGAGGTCGGACTCGGTCGTCCTGATGCGATGCAGCAGCCCTGCGGTGAAAGCGTCCATGAAGCGCCCCCTCGGCGTGGGTCGGTGGCACGGGGGTGTGCCGGGATGTCTCGGGCCTGGTCCCGAGTGCCGTCGGTCACGCGGTTCCTCCGGGAAAAGGAACGGCAGTGGCGAGCCACGTACGTGGCGTGATCGCGGGTGTAAATCCGTCCTCCCCGGGCCGGGAGCGGGAGAAACCTCAACTCGCCCGTGAATATGCCGCCTTCCTCGTTTCCCTCCGAACCCGCAGGTCGCCGCCGGCCGTCTTACCGCCGGTTTATGGGTGTTGCGGGCAGGATGGTCGCGAACAGTCGGTCCGCCGTGCCCCGGGAAGGGGGCGGCCGGGCTGCCCGCGGGACGTGCGGAACGTCCGCCGGAACCGCATCAGAGAAGGGACAGTGCCGTGCGCGTACTCGTCGTCGAGGACGAGCAGCTGCTCGCCGACGCGGTGGCCACCGGACTCCGCCGCGAGGCGATGGCCGTCGACGTGGTCTACGACGGAGCGGCGGCCCTGGAACGGGTCGAGGTCAACGACTACGACGTCGTGGTGCTCGACCGGGACCTCCCGCTCGTCCACGGGGACGACGTCTGCCGCAAGATCGTCGAGCTGGGCATGCCCACCCGGGTGCTCATGCTCACCGCTTCCGGGGACGTGTCCGACCGGGTCGAAGGACTGGAGCTGGGAGCCGACGACTACCTCCCCAAGCCCTTCGCCTTCAGCGAGCTGACCGCTCGGGTCCGCGCGCTGGGCCGGCGTACGACGGTGGCGCTGCCCCCCGTCCTGGAGCGGGCCGGCATCAAGCTCGACCCCAACCGCCGCGAAGTGTTCCGGGGCGAGCAGGAGATCCAGCTCGCGCCGAAGGAGTTCGCCGTGCTGGAGGTCCTGATGCGCAGCGAGGGTGCGGTGGTCTCGGCCGAACAGCTGCTGGAGAAGGCGTGGGACGAGAACACCGACCCCTTCACCAACGTCGTGCGGGTGACCGTCATGACGCTGCGCCGCAAACTCGGTGAGCCCCCGGTCATCGTCACCGTCCCCGGTTCCGGTTACCGGATCTGAGCGACTCGATGGCCACGTCCTCGGCGCCGGTGCCGGCGCCCCCGAAACCCACCTGGGACCCCAAGCAACAGGACCTCACCTCGCCCTGGCTGCGTCCCACCATCCGGATACGGCTGACGCTCCTCTACGGCGGGATGTTCCTGATCGCGGGCATCCTGCTGCTCGCGATCATCTACATGCTGGCCGCGCAGGCCCTGCACGACGCCGGAGGCCCCGCCTTCCAGGTGTCCGGCACCAACGTCCGGATCTCCAGCACGACGTGCCCGCAACTGGCGGCCTCGCAGAACAACGACCAGCTCAACGACGCCATCAAGGCTTGCACGGCCTCCCAGCGCCAGCACGCGCTGGACAGCCTGCTGAACCGGGCCCTGCTGGCGCTCGTGGGGCTCAGCATCATCGCGTTCGCCTTCGGCTACGCGATGGCGGGCCGCGTCCTGTCGCCGCTCGGCAAGATCACCCGTACCGCCCGCAGGGTGGCCGGGACGGATCTGTCGCGCCGGATCGAGCTGGACGGACCGGACGACGAGCTCAAGGAGCTCTCCGACACCTTCGACGAGATGCTGGACCGCCTGGAGCGCGCCTTCACCGCGCAGCAGCGGTTCGTCGGCAACGCCTCGCACGAGCTGCGGACCCCGCTGGCGATCAACCGCACCCTGCTGGAGGTGCACCTCTCGGACCCCGCGGCCCCGCCCGAGCTCCAGCAGCTGGGCAAGACGCTGCTCGCCACCAATGAGCGCAGTGAGCAGCTGGTGGAGGGCCTTCTGCTGCTCGCCAGGAGCGAGAACCAGATCGTCGAGCGGAAGCCGGTCGACCTGGCCGAGGTCGCCGAGCGAGCCATCGACCAGGCCCGCGCGGAGGCCGCCCAGAAGGGCGTGGAGATCCGCGGTGAGCGCGCGCCCGCCGTGGTCCAGGGCAACGGCGTCCTGCTGGAGCGGATCGCCCTGAACCTCGTACAGAACGCCGTGCGCTACAACGTCCCGGAGTCGGGCTGGGTGGAGGTCACCTCCCACTTCGGGCCCGGGCAGGCGCTGCTGGTGGTCTCGAACACAGGGCCGGTGGTTCCCGCGTACGAGATCGACAACCTCTTCGAGCCGTTCCGCAGGCTCCGCACGGAGCGGACGGGGAGCGACAAGGGGGTCGGACTCGGCCTGTCGATCGCGAGATCCGTGGCGCGGGCCCATGGAGGCCGTATCATCGCGGAGCCCCGAGAGGGTGGCGGTCTCGTGATGCGCGTCACTCTGCCCGTCTGAAAAGCGTCACGGCGCGAGCGGGGGAGGGTCCATCGCTTTCGCTTTGAGCGGAATTTTCGTACTGCGTCCCCGGTTTGTCCCTGTGTGATCGATCACAGGGGCCACAGTGGACACGTCTACTCTCCGTGAGCCTCCTTCGGGCGTAAAGCCGGGAAACGCCCGGGTTTTCGAGGGGTGGTATCACGGGAAGTACACGGGGTGGCACCCGTGGAGCAGGGCATCCGGACCGTGTACGGTCCCCTTCGCCACCCAAGACGGCCGCTCAGCGGCGGCCGGTTCGGGTGTCGATTGAGTAACAGACCTTGATGTGAGGCAAAATCTCCGCCTCAGGTCGGGCACAAGTCCGGCCTCTCACGCGTTACGTGCGCTGAGACACCCGCAGAAACCCAAGAGGGGGAGAGCGACATGGCAACGGATTACGACACCCCACGCAAGACCGACGACGACGTCGATCAGGACAGCCTGGAAGAGCTGAAGGCGCGGCGGAGCGACAAGACCGCGTCCGCCGTCGACGTCGACGAGTTCGACGCCGCGGAGGGCCTTGAGCTGCCCGGCGCGGACCTGTCCAACGAAGAACTCGCCGTTCGCGTCCTGCCCAAGCAGGCCGACGAGTTCACCTGCATGAGCTGTTTCCTCGTGCACCACCGCAGCCAGCTGGCTCGCGAGAAGAACGGTCAGCCGATCTGCCGCGACTGCGACTGAGGCAGGCCTGCCGTGACAGGCGACAACCCGTTTCGGAAGCGGCGCTCACGGCGCAGTGAAGGGCCGGAGGCGAATGAGGGCGACACGGGCCCGGCAGAGGGCTCGCAAGTCCCTGACGGGCGTCACAAGGCCCCGCACGACCCCTCCGGCACGACCGACGACGAGCGGGGCCACCCGGCCTCGCTCGAAGTGGCCCCGGCGGCCGGCCTGCCGGACGGGGCCGGACAGGCCGGGGAGCCCGGTGGCCGGCGCACCCCGGCACCCGACGCGGCCCCGACCGGGCCGCTGAACGCAGTGAAACGGGGCGTGCACAAGGGCGGGGAGAGCGTCAGAGCGGTCGCCGGACATCTGGCCGACCGGATCATCGACACGGCTCCCCGCGTCCCCGTGCGCGACCTCGCCACGCTCCGCCGCCACTTTCCGGGACTCGGTCCCGAGGAGATCGCGGACCGCCTCGTCGCGGGTGCGAGCAAGGCCACCGCGGCCGTGGGCGCGGGCATCGGGGCCGCGGCCATGCTGCCCGTACCCCCCGCCATGCTCGCCGAGCTCGCGGCGGAGATCACCGGGGTGGCCGCGATCGAGCTGAAGCTCGTCGCCGAACTCCACGAGGTCTACGGCAACCGCCCCCCGGGCAACCTCACCCAGCGCACCACCGCCTACCTCGCGTCCTGGACGGAGGAGCGCGGCGTCGACGTCAGCCGCCCCGTCACGCTCAACGCGGCCCTGGGCGGCCAGATGAAACGCGAGCTGCGCCAGCAGATCATGAAGCGCATGGCGCGCGATCTGCCCAACCTCATCCCCCTGATGATCGGGGCCGCCGTGGGCGCGGCGATGAACCGCCGCGACACCCGCAAGCTTGCCGGACACATCAGGAAGGACCTGCGGAAACACCAGGTCGCCTGGGACCGGCTGACCGGACTTCCGGCACTGGAGCGGCCCGCCGGGCCCTCCGTCCTCCCTCCGGAGGCAGAGGGCCGCTGAGCGGCCCGCACGGCCCGCTCGCACGACCCGCGCAGCCTGCCGACCATCGGCAGGCTGCCGGTGGTAGGGGAGCTGCTCAGTCCTGTGCCGCCACCGGCGCGGTGGAGAGCGCGGCGATGAGCGCCTGCGGCTCGCGCGTCGAGAGGTAGAGGTAGGGCGTGGGGTCCGCGGGATCGGTCACCTTCACCCGCACCGCCGTCGGGATGTAGCCGCGCAGCAGCATGAAGGCGCGCGCGTCCGCCTTGTACGTACGCCAGGCCCGCGCCTCCTCCGCGTCCAGCGCCTCGGCGTCCCCGAGCGCGGAGAGGGGAATCCGCGCGTCCCCGGCGACCAGGGAGTCCGCGACCACCCGGATGCGGACGGAGCCGTACGAACTGACCACGACCGCCGTCGCGGCCGTACCGCCGACCAGCCCCGCGAGGAGGAACAGGCCGCCGAGCGGCAGGAGCATCAGCGCGCAGGCCACCCCCGCCCCGAAGGCGAGGAGCCACCAGGTGCGGGGTGCGGTGAGGCGTTCGTCGTAGGGCGGTACGGAAGGCTGCATGGGAACAAGCTTGGCACGGCGAGACCCGCGGTCGGGCTCGCGGGTAAGGTCTGCGCGTGTGAGTGGAACATCTGCAGCTCTGACACCCCCGGCCGACGCGGTGGCACCCGTGCGGCACCCCGAGGCGCCCGCGCCCGGTGAGCTTCTCGGCTCGCACTACGAACACTGTTTCGGCTGCGGCGGCGAGCAGCCCCACGGCCTGCACCTCGCGGCCCGGGCCGGCGAGGGCGTGAGCGTGACCGCCGAGTTCACCGTGCGTCCCGAACACCAGGGTGCGCCCGGTCTGGCGCACGGCGGAGTGCTCGCCACGGCGCTGGACGAGACGCTCGGCTCGCTGAGCTGGCTGCTGCGGGTCATCGCGGTCACCGGGCGGCTGGAGACCGACTTCTCCGCGCCCGTCCCGGTCGGGACCGTGCTGCACGTGGAGGCGCGGGTCGTCGCCGTGCACGGCAGGAAGATCTACTCCACCGCCGTCGGCCGGATCGGCGGCCCCGGGGGCCCCGTCGCGGTGCGGGCCGACGCCCTCTTCGTCGAGGTGAAGGTCGACCACTTCATCGACAACGGCCGCCCCGACGAGATCCGCGCGGCGATGGCCGACCCCGACCAGATCAAGCGTGCCCGAGCCTTCGAGGTGAACCCGTGACCCGTCCTCCCGTCGACGTCCTTCTCCGGCGCCTGGACCCGCAGGTCCCGGTTCCCGCGTACGGCCACCCCGGCGATGCCGGTGCCGACCTGGTGACCACCGAGGCGGCGGAGCTCGCCCCGGGGGAGCGGGCGGTGCTGCCCACCGGAGTGTCGATCGCCCTGCCGGACGGCTACGCGGCGTTCGTGCACCCCCGCTCCGGCCTCGCGGCCCGCTGCGGAGTAGCCCTCGTGAATGCCCCGGGGACGGTGGATGCCGGGTACCGTGGAGAGATCAAGGTGATCGTCGTCAACCTCGACCCGCGCGAGACCGTGCGGTTCGAGCGTTTCGACCGGATTGCCCAATTGATCGTCCAGCAGGTCGAGAAGGTGCGCTTCCACGAGGTCGCGGAACTTCCCGGCTCGGCACGGGCCGAGGGGGGATTCGGGTCCACCGGCGGTCATGCCTCGGTGGACGGCGTCGGGGGCGGTAACACCCCGGGTGGGAACAACTACGCTTCGGTCGTATCCGACCGGGAAGGACAGTGACGTGTTCGGACGTCGCAAGAAGAGTGGTTCCGCCGAGGACACGGTGGACGAAGCGCGCGAGACCGAGCAGGTCGCCGACGAGCTCGATGACGCCGACAACGCGGTGAGCGCGCGTCGGACGAACCTTCCGCCGGCCCCTCGGCCGGACGGACCCTGGGACATCTCCGAGGTCTCCAGGCCCGGCGAGGGCCGGGTCGACCTGGGTGGCGTCTTCGTGCCCGGAGTCGAGGGCATGGAACTCCGGGTGGAGGTGGCCGGGGACGCGATCGTCGCCGCCACCGTGGTGCTGCGCGACAGCGCGATCCAGCTGCAGGCCTTCGCCGCCCCCAAGAAGGAGGGCATCTGGGGCGAGGTCCGCGAGGAGATCGCCTCGGGCATCACCAAGCAGGGCGGGATCATCGACGAGGTCGAGGGCCCGCTCGGCTGGGAGCTGCGCGCCCAGGTCCCCGTACAGCTTCCCGACGGGAAGAACGGTGTCCAGCTGGTGCGCTTCGTCGGTGTCGACGGACCCCGGTGGTTCCTGCGCGGAGTGATCTCGGGCCAGGGCGCCGTGCAGCCGCAGGCCGCCGGACTCCTGGAGCAGATCTTCCGGGACACCGTGGTCGTCCGCGGCGAGGGCCCGATGGCCCCCCGTGACCCGATCGTCCTCAAGCTCCCCAACGACGCCCAGATGGTGCCCGAGGGTGTCCAGCAGGAGGACCAGGAGAACTCCAAGTTCTCCGGCGGCATGGGCCAGCTCCAGCGCGGACCGGAGATCAGCGAGATCCGCTGAGGGCTGTCGGTACGGGTTCGTACGGACGCACGGACTGTTCAGGCCGGTGGGCCGCATCCCTTCACCCGGGGTGCGGCCCACCGGTCTTTTCGCGTGCCGTGCGGCCCTCGTCCGCCGGTGTCTCTCCCGCATGCGCTTACTCGTGTCTCCCGCGCCGCGTCCGGCAGCCGTCAGGGGCGCGTATCGGCGCCGTATGGGCGCCGTCAAGGGAGCGCCTGCGCACGTATGGAAGACATCAACGGCGGCCTGAAAGGCTCTGGCCGGAGGTTTGCTCAGGGGGTCCGAGAAACCGAACCTCATCTAGGAGCACACGATGGCCGACGTGGCCTTCGTCGTCACCACGATCGCGGTCTTCGCGCTGGTGGCCCTCATCGCCAGGGGGGTGGCGAAGCTGTGACTGCCGAGAACATCGTCGGCCTCGTCGTGGCCGTCGCCCTGCTGGGCTACCTCGTCCTCGCCCTTCTGTACCCGGAGAGGTTCTAGCCCGACATGAGTCCCCTCTTCGCCGGTGTGCTCCAAGTGCTCGCGCTGATCGTCGCGCTGGGCCTGGCCTACCGCCCCCTCGGCGACCACATGGCACGCGTCTACTCCTCCGACAAGCACTTGCGCGTCGAGAAGTGGATGTACCGGGCCATCGGCGCCGACCCCGGCACCCAGATGCGCTGGCCCGCCTACCTGCGCGGCGTCCTCGCGTTCTCCGCGGTGAGCCTGCTCTTCCTGTACCTGCTCCAGCGGCTGCAGGGCAGTCTGCCCGGCTCCCTCGGCTTCGTCTCGATCGACCCGGACCAGGCGTTCAACACGGCGGCGTCCTTCGTCGCCAACACCAACTGGCAGTCGTACTACGGCGAGCAGGCCATGGGCCACGTCGTGCAGACCGGCGGCCTCGCGGTGCAGAACTTCGTCTCCGCCGCCGTCGGCATGGCCGTCGCGGTGGCTCTCGTACGCGGCTTCGCCCGGTCCCGCACCGGTGAGCTCGGCAACTTCTGGTCCGACCTGGTGCGCGGCACGGTCCGCATCCTGCTCCCCATCTCGGTGCTCGGTGCGCTGATCCTGGTCGCCTGCGGCGCGATCCAGAACTTCTCCGGCATCCACGAGGTCGGCCAGTTCATTGGCGGTTCGCAGCAGTGGAACGGCGGCGCGGTCGCCTCGCAGGAGGTCATCAAGGAGCTGGGCACGAACGGCGGCGGTTACTTCAACGCCAACTCCGCCCACCCCTTCGAGAACCCCAACGGCCTCACCAACCTCTTCGAAGCCTTCCTGATCCTCGTCATCCCCTTCGCGCTGACCCGCACCTTCGGCCGCATGGTCGGCTCGCTCAAGCAGGGCTACGCGATCCTCGGCACGATGGCCGCCATCTGGGTCGGCTTCATCGCCCTGATGATGTGGACCGAGTTCGCCCACCACGGCCCCGCGTTCGACATCGCGGGCGGAGCGATGGAGGGCAAGGAGAATCGATTCGGCGTCGCCGGATCATCGATCTTCGCCGTCACCACCACGCTCACCTCCACCGGTGCGGTCGACTCGTTCCACTCCTCCTACACCGGCTTCGGCGGCGGCATCACCATGCTGGGGATGCAGCTCGGCGAGATCGCGCCCGGTGGGGTCGGCTCCGGCCTCTACGGCATGCTGATCATGGCGATCATCGCGGTCTTCCTGGCCGGCCTGATGGTCGGGCGCACGCCGGAGTACCTGGGCAAGAAGATCGGCACCCGCGAGATCAAGCTCGCGGCCTGCTACATCCTGGTGGTCCCCGCCCTGGTGCTCGGCTTCACGGCCGTGGCGATGGCGCTGCCCACCCCGGGCAACTCCATGACGAACACGGGCGCGCACGGTTTCTCCGAGATCCTGTACGCCTACACCTCAGGCGCGAACAACAACGGCTCCGCCTTCGCGGGGCTCAACGCCGACACCCAGTGGTTCAACACCACCATCGGGCTCGCGATGCTCCTCGGACGGTTCGTCCCGATGGTCTTCGTGCTGGCCCTGGCCGGCTCGCTGGCCGAGCAGAAGCCCGTACCGGAGACCACCGGCACCCTCAGCACCCACAAGCCGCTCTTCAGCGGGCTGCTGGTCGGCGCCATCATGATCGTCACCGGTCTGACCTACTTCCCCGCCCTCGCTCTGGGCCCGCTCGCCGAGGGGCTGGCGTCATGACCACACGAACCCCGCAAGAGGACACCATGTCCACCCTCGCCCAGCCGCCCGCACCGCACGGGGACGGACCGGCCGACCCGAAGCCGGCCGCCGCCCGCGTCGGCGGAGGATTCTTCGACCCGAAGCAGCTGCTCACCTCCTTCCCGGAGGCGGTCCGCAAGCTCGACCCCCGGGTGATGGTCAAGTCCCCGGTCATGTTCGTGGTGCTGGTCGGCTCGGTCTTCACGACCGTGCTCGCGGCCACGGACCCCACCGACTGGTTCGGCTGGGCCATCGCCCTCTGGCTGTGGCTGACGACGATCTTCGCCAATCTTGCCGAGGCGGTGGCCGAGGGGCGCGGCAAGGCGCAGGCCGACACCCTGCGCAAGGCCAAGACCGACACGGTCGCCCGCCGGCTGATCGGCCCGCGCGAGGAGAGCGTCCCCGGCACCGAACTGCGCATCGGCGACCTGGTCGTCTGCGAGGCCGGGGACGTCATCCCCGGCGACGGTGACGTCGTGGAGGGTGTGGCTTCGGTCGACGAGTCCGCGATCACGGGCGAGTCGGCTCCGGTGATCCGTGAGTCCGGCGGCGACCGCAGTGCCGTCACCGGTGGCACGAAGGTCCTCTCCGACCGCATCGTCATCAAGATCACGACCAAGCCGGGCGAGACCTTCATCGACCGGATGATCAGCCTGGTCGAGGGCGCGGCGCGGCAGAAGACGCCGAACGAGATCGCGCTGAACATCCTGCTGGCGTCGCTCACGATCGTCTTCATGCTCGCCGTCGTGACCCTCCAGCCGTTCGCGGTCTACGCGGGCAGCAAGCAGTCGATGATCGTGCTGGCCGCGCTGCTGGTCTGCCTGATTCCGACGACGATCGGGGCGCTGCTCTCGGCGATCGGTATCGCCGGCATGGACCGGCTGGTGCAGCGCAACGTGCTGGCCATGTCCGGCCGGGCCGTCGAGGCCGCGGGTGACGTCTCGACCCTGCTGCTCGACAAGACCGGCACCATCACCCTCGGCAACCGCCAGGCCGCCGAGTTCCTCCCGGTCAGGGGCACGACCGAGGCGGAGCTCGCCGACGCCGCCCAGCTCTCCTCGCTCGCCGACGAGACCCCCGAGGGCCGCTCCATCGTGGTCCTCGCCAAGGACCGGTACGGACTGCGCGAGCGCCACCAGGGAGAGTTGTCCGGGGCCACCTGGGTCGAGTTCACCGCACAGACCCGTATGTCTGGCGTGGACGTGGACGGCCGCGCGGTCCGCAAGGGCGCGTCGGGGTCCCTGCTCGCCTGGGTACGCGACCAGGGCGGTACGGTCTCCGAGGACGCTGGTCCGCTGTCCGACAGCATCTCCGAGGCCGGCGGCACCCCGTTGCTGGTGGCCGTGCACGACGACCGGGGCGCCCGGGTCCTGGGTGTCGTCCACCTCAAGGACGTCGTCAAGGAGGGGATGCGGGAGCGGTTCGACGAGCTGCGCCGGATGGGCATCCGCACGGTGATGATCACCGGCGACAACCCGCTGACCGCCAAGGCCATCGCCGAGGAGGCGGGGGTCGACGACTTCCTCGCCGAGGCGACGCCCGAGGACAAGATGGCCCTCATCAAGCGGGAGCAGGCGGGCGGCAAGCTCGTCGCGATGACCGGTGACGGTACGAACGACGCCCCCGCCCTCGCCCAGGCCGACGTCGGCGTGGCGATGAACACCGGCACCTCGGCCGCCAAGGAGGCCGGGAACATGGTGGACCTGGACTCCAACCCCACCAAGCTGATCGAGATCGTCGCGATCGGCAAGCAGCTCCTCATCACCCGCGGTGCGCTCACCACGTTCTCGATCGCCAACGACGTCGCGAAGTACTTCGCGATCATCCCGGCCATGTTCGCGGTGGTCTACCCGGGTCTGGACAAGCTCAACATCATGCGGCTCGACTCCCCGCAGTCCGCGATCCTGTCCGCCGTCGTCTTCAACGCGCTGATCATCGTCGCGCTGGTGCCGCTCGCCCTCAAGGGCGTCCGCTACCGGCCGGCCGGCGCGGACAGCATGCTCCGGCGCAACCTCGGCCTCTACGGCCTCGGCGGCCTGGTCGCCCCGTTCATCGGCATCAAGATCATCGACCTGATCATCTCCCTCATCCCCGGAATCGGCTGATCGGCATGAACACCTCCGTAGGAAACACGACCCGGCTGCTGCTGGCCGGTCTGAGGGCCCTGCTCGTCCTCACCCTGGTCTGCGGCGTCATCTACCCGCTCGCGGTCACCGGTGTCGCCCAGGCGCTCTTCTCCCACAAGGCCAACGGCTCCGAGGTCAGCAGCGACGGCGAGGTCGTCGGCTCCGAGCTGATCGGCCAGCGCTACGACCTGCCCCTGAAGGACGGCCAGGACACGGCGGACCCGGACCTCAAGTGGTTCCAGCCCCGCCCCACCAACGGTCTCGGCAGCAACAGCGTCAACACCCAGTACAAGATCATCCTCTCCGGGGCGACCAACCGCTCCGGCGACAACAAGGACCTGATCGACTGGGTCACCGCCGCCAAGGCCGCCGTGGTCGAGGACAACTCGGTCCCCGGCCACCCGGTCGACCCGGACGACGTGCCGGCGGACGCCGTCACCTCCTCCGGCTCCGGCCTGGACCCCGACATCTCCCCGGAGTACGCGGACATCCAGATCCGCCGCGTAGCCGAGAGGAACCACCTCCCGGTGGACCGGGTGAGCAAGCTCGTCGACGAGAACACCAGCGGACGCATCATCGGCTTCATCGGTGAACCCCGCGTCAACGTCCTCAAGCTGAACATCGCCCTGAAGAAGCTCGCCAGGGGGTGACGGGGCCTGCGGTCAGGCGGGACGGCGGTCGGCCTCGGCCACCTCGTTGATCTTCCCGACCGGGACGTGGACGC
>NZ_JBHWZJ010000162.1:0-15780 GCF_042728415.1 Streptomyces sp. NPDC060198
CGCTGTGCGTGCCGGGCCCGGGCCTTCAGTAGCGGGGACAGGATTTGAACCTGCGACCTCTGGGTTATGAGCCCAGCGAGCTACCGAGCTGCTCCACCCCGCGTCGATGAACACAACTCTACGGCATCCCGAGGGAGCTTCGAACCACCTCGGAACCACATGGGCACAACCCGGCGGTTCTCCCGGCAGCGGCGCAAGCGCCCGGGGCTCGCTCCGAAAACACCACCGCCCGCCCGGAGGGTTGCGGACAGGAGTGCGGAACACCAGCAACCCGACGCCCCGCGAGCCGATTTCGCCTCCGCCGAGCGAGGCGCTCCACCATCCCGCGTGCAGAGCACCGCAGTTGCGTCCAAAGCGTCGCAACACCCGCTTCAACGGTCTTTTTACATCAGGCAGTTGCCACGCGTGCGCTTCTGGCCAAGGATATGGATGCATCCCCCAGAACAGGCGGGCTGCCCGTGCGGACACGTGCCCCCGGGGCGGCGGAATTCATCCTGCCCCGGCGTCGGCCACGCGCTCCCGGTCCCGCGACGCCGCTCTCTTTGGAGGACTCCACCATGACCACCCCTCTCACTCCCGCCCCTTCCGCCCCCTCGGACACCTCCCTGGGGGCCCGCGTGCGTACCTCGGCGGCGAGTGCGATCATCGGGGGCCTCGCCGGGGCCGTGATGAGCGCGGCGGTGGTCTACTTCATCATCGGAATGCCGGACGGCGAGGGCACCAACGCCCTGAACAACGCGATATCCGGTCTGATCAGCGGTTTCCTGGCCGGCTTCATCGGCCTGATGGTCTACCAGAGCAAGGCGGCGGCAGCAGCCCGGGCGGCAACAGCCGAAGCCGCCGCCACGACCACGCCCGCCGCGGCCACGGAGGCGGAGGCGGCGAGACCGGTGGCCGCCGAGCCCGAGGCAGCCACCGCGGAGGCTGCGAGCGAAGAGGCGACCGGGGCCAAGGCCCCGGCCGGCGCCTGAAGCCCACCCCGCACACGAGCGAGCACACGGGTTCCCGGCCCCCCGTCACTCGGGCGCCCGCTCCGATTCCGCGAAACGACCGCCCCCGCCCGGCCCCACGGCCCGCGGGGGCGGCGTCGTGTCCGGGGAGCGCCCCATCCCAAGAGCGTCACGGCCACACGACGTCGCGGCCGGGCGCGGCACGCCCTGGCCCCGCCGCGTGGCGAGACCCGTACCGGCCTCCCACAGCATCCCGCGAACTCCGCCTACACGAGCCGACGTCGGACCCTCGGGGCAGCCGCCCGTCACTCGCTCCGCTCGACGGCGATCTCGTACGCGATCTCCCACCGCACGTCCGGCACCACGATGTCCGCGGTCTCGACCGGGCGGCCGTCGGTGTCGTAGAAGGTGCGCTCCAACTCGGTGATCAGGCCACCGATGCTGATACCGAGGAGGTTCGCCTGCTCCTGGTTCGCGCGGGCCGGGCGCGGGATCTCGACGGCGCGCACGATGTCGACGCCGATCGACCGCATCCGTTCGACCACTCCGATCCCGGCGAGCGGCCCCATCTCGGGGAGGACGACCGGGGTGTGCCCGGTGATCGACATCGGCTCCCAGCTCCTGGAAAGCTGGACGGGCAGCCCGTCCACGAGGAACTCGTAGTCGGTGACGACGCAGAGATCGCCCAGTTCGATGGCCAGACGCTCCGCGATGCGCTCGGGCGCCGGAGTCCGCGCGGCCGAACGCGACTCCCATTTCCCCTCATGATCCTGGTGGTTGAGGACAGCGCGGTAGAGCGTGACGCCATGGCCCTCGGGAGGCCTCGTACGGATCATCCGCCGCCGCTCACGCGGCCTGCGGACGTAAGTGCCGGAACCCGCACGGCCTTCGAGGATGCCCTCGATGGTGAGGCGCTCCATGGCGCGCTGCGCGACGGACGCCCCGACCTCGTACTCCTCGGCGATCCGGGCACGGCTGGGCAACTTGTCGCCCACGGCCCACTCGCCCGCACTGATGCGGTCGCGGAGAGCGTCGGCCACCTGGAGATAAGGGGTGTCGCGAGGCATGTGCACAGCTCCCAGCGGTGGAAGTCGGACATTGACAAAGCTAACCCATCAGGTTGAAGCTGAATATTCAGCATTACGAAACGTGATCCAATATCCAGGGGAGAGCCATGCCCTCCGTGCCGCCGCGCGTCGTCGCCCTCGCGGGCATGTTCGCCGCCGCGACCGGCTCCGAGCCGCTGGTGTTCGAGACACCCGGCGCGTTCCGGGTGGAGGCGCCTCTCCCTTCCCCACTGAGCAGCGCCATCCACAGCACGATCCTCATGACGCTGGCGCACGGCGACCGCTTCGGCCACGAGCTGGGCGCCGACGGCGTCGCCCGGGTGTGGGCCGAGATCGACCACCCCGCCCCGAGACGAAGGAGCACCGACATGACGGAGCCGGCCGGCGGCACGGCCCCCGGAGACGCCGAGTACCGCACCCTGATCACCCACACCTCGGAGTGCACGACCTGCCGGTCGGACCGGGTGGAGTGCGAGATCGCGGACCGGCTCAGCAGGGCGTGGCGGGCGGCCCGCCAGTGACGCCCCTCATCTGCGTCGACTGCGACCGTTCGATCACGGGCCCCGCGGTGATCACGGCGGAGGGCCACTCCGCCTCCGGTGCGCGCCCCGACGCCTACGCCCACCCGCCGGGCTCCCCGGAGTGCCGTCCCCCGGCACGCAGTCGCGGCGCCCGCATCAGAAAGGCGCTCGCGGTGCGCGACCGCTGAACACCGGGCGACGACCGCCGAACGCCGGGAAACGGCCACTGCACGCCGTCCGGCGCCCAACTGGCCGCCGGACGGCCGCTGAACGCCGGACGACCAGGGGGCGCTGGGCACCCGGAGCAGGCTTCCGCGCAGGCCGCCCCACCCGGGTTGTCCGCGGCGCACACACAGATGCCTATGAGCTGTCCCGTGACAGCCGATCGGGGCGGACACCCCGGACGTGGGCGATCACGTCCGGTCGGCCCAGGCCGGCACGGTTGATCAGACCTCGGCCTCGGACGACGCCGTCCGCGGCCAGTCGTCTTCGCAGCGCGTCGGGGGCCAGAGAGGTCTCGAAGCCCTCACTGAGGCCTCGCCCCGTGTCCGCGTACTCGTAGCGGACCGCGTACGTCCTTCCCGCGTGATGCCATTCGCAGCGGACCAGAGGGCGCGCGAGGACCGACTCGAACCACTCCGCCGCCCGGTTCGCCAGCTCCACGGGTCCGCCCGCGGCTTCGAAGGCGAACTCTCCCGCGTTCCGCAGGATGGTCAGGTCCTGGTTGTGGAGTCTGCCGCCGCGGACGACGGCGCCGTCCACGTGGGCGCCCACGGTCAGAACTCCCCGGCCCCGCTGCGGGTCACCGATGTCCAGATAGACGATCAGCCGCCCGCTGGAGGTGCTCGCCGGTGGCAGCACGACGGTGTCGAGCGGGTCCGTCCGCCAGGAGCCCGCTCTTTCGGCCAGAACGTCCACGAACGCGCGCTGCGCGAGATCCAGGTCGCCTTCGTCGTACTCGAACCAGGGGATCCCCGCCATGACCGCACTCCACATGGGCTGCCCAGAAGCCGACGGTCGCCGGACCGTCCGTCCATGCACGCATCACGGACGCAGGAGTCCCACGACGACGGAGCGCCCCGACCAGCCGAAGCCGGTCGAGGCGCTCAGTAGCAGGTCAGAGAGGGTCTCCCCTGTCCCGCCTTCGGTAGGCCGTGTGGGACTCGAACCCACAACCAACGGATTAAAAGTCCGCTGCTCTGACCAATTGAGCTAACGGCCCTTACCGGATCACCCATGAGCATAGCCCGCCCGGACCCGGCGGCCGATCCGGTATCCCGTGACGGGCCACCGCGCCGGGAGCGAGAACCTTTCGGAGGCTGCCGGGGGAGGAGATCGTGCCCTTGTGAACCTGCCGGTACGGCCAGGTTCGGCGCACCGCGGGGCAGGCACGGCGTTACGGACCGCCCCTGGACCGCTCCCCGGACACACACCGTGCCCGGAACAAGCGTCAGGGCCCGTACAACACCTCTCGGCGTCGTACGGGCCCTGGCGGACGATCAGCGGCTCAGCGGGGAGCCGTCAGTCGCAGGACGGCCGGTCGGCGGTCCGGACTGCCGGTCAGCCGTTGCGCTTCCAGCGGGGCTTGTCGTCGCGGCGGCCGAAGCTGCCGGTGTTCGTACCGGTGTTGCCACCGCGGTGGTCGTCACGACGGCCCTGCGGGCGGTCGCCGGCGCCGCCGGAGCGGAAGCCACCGGACGGACGGTCGTCACGACGGTCGCGGTTGAACGGGCGGTCGCCGCCACCGGAGCGGAAGCCACCGGAGGGGCGCTCGTCGCGGCGGTCGCCACCGGAGCGGAAGCCGCCCGAGGGACGGTCGTCGCGGCGCTCGAACGGACGGCCACCACGGTCGCCACCACGGTCGTCACGGCGGTCGCCACCGGAGCGGAAGCCACCCGACGGACGGTCGTCACGACGGTCGCGGTTGAACGACGGACGGTCGTCGCGACGCTCGAACGGACGGCCACCACGGTCGCCACCACGGTCGTCACGGCGGTCGCCACCGGAACGGAAGCCACCCGACGGACGGTCGTTGCCGCCGCGGTACCCACCGCGGTCGCCACCGCGGTTGTCGCGACGCTCGTAGTTGCCACGCTCGTCACGACGCTCCTCGCGGACCGCCGGCTGCGGCTCCGGCTCGGCGACGGCTGCCTCGACGGAGGCCTCCGCCTCGGCGACGGCCTCGGCCACCGCCTGCTCCGGGTCGTCGCCCCGCTCGCGCGCGGCACGGGCCACCAGGCGGTCGGCCTCCTCGCGGAGCTCACCGGCACGGCGCTGCACGTGCTCCAGCTGCTTGGTCAGCTCGGCGACCTCACGCTCGGCCTGCTTGGCGGCGTTGTTCGCCGAGTCGGCCTGGACCTCGGTGAGCGAACGCGCGCCGGTGATCTCGGCGACCTCGGGCTCGAAGACGCCCGCGCCCTGGACGATGTGACGCGAGGCGTCGACGCCCGCGTCCTCCATCAGGCGGAAGATCTGACGACGCTGGTGCGGGAGTGCCAGGGAGACGACGACACCGGACTTGCCGGCACGGGCGGTACGGCCCGAGCGGTGCAGGTAGTCCTTGTGGTCGCCGGCCGGGTCCACGTTCAGCACCAGGTCGATGCCGTCGACGTGGATGCCGCGGGCGGCGACGTCGGTGGCGACCAGGGCGTTGACGTAGCCCTTCTTGAAGTCTTCGAGGACGCGGGTACGGGCACCCTGCGTCATGCCGCCGTGCAGCGCGTCGGCCTTCACGCCGGACTCGATGAGCTGCTCGGCGATGCGGTCGGCACCCAGCTGGGTGCGGACGAAGATGATCGTGCGGCCCTTGCGGGCGGCGATGGCGGCCGTGACCGGCGCCTTGTCCTTCGGCTTCACGACGAGGACGTGGTGCGACATGGTCGAGACGTTGCCCTGGGCGCTGTCGACCTCGTGCGTGACCGGGTTGGTCAGGTAGCGCTTGACCAGCGTGCCGATCTCGTTCTCCATGGTGGCGGAGAAGAGCATGCGCTGACCGCCACCGGGGATCTGGTCGAGCAGCTCGGTGACCTCGGGCAGGAAGCCCAGGTCGGACATCTGGTCGGCCTCGTCGAGGACGGCGACCTGGACGTTCGCGAGCGAGCAGGCGCCGCGGTTGATGATGTCGCGCAGGCGGCCGGGGGTGGCGACGAGGACGTCGACACCGCGCTCCAGGGCGTAGATCTGGTTGCCCATGGACGTACCGCCGCAGACGACCTTCATCTTGAGGCCGAGCACGTCGCCGTACGGCTGGAGCGCGTCCGCGACCTGCATCGCGAGCTCACGGGTCGGCGTGAGGATGATCGCGCGGGGCTTCTTCTTCTCGGTGTGACCGCCGGCCAGCGCGGCCAGGGTCGGCAGACCGAAGGAGAGGGTCTTGCCGGAGCCGGTACGGCCTCGGCCCAGGATGTCCTTGCCGGCCAGGGCGTCCGGGATGGTCGCGGCCTGGATCGGGAAGGGGCTGGTCACGCCGTTCTGCGCCAGCTTGCGGACGATGCCCTCGGGCAGGCCCAGCGAGGCGAAGGTGAAGGTCGGCTCGGCGGACTCGGCTGCCTCGTCGGACGCGGCCTCGTCGGACGAGGTCTCGACGGGAGCGGCGGCCTCGTCGGACGCGGTCTCGACGGGAGCGGCGGCCTCGGTGGCCTCCTGCTCGGCCTGCTCGTCCGTCACCTCGACGGTGACGGGAGCTGCCTCGGCCACGACGGCCTCGGCGACGAGCTCGGCGTGCTGCGCGAGCTCGTTGTCGATGTCTTCGGACATGACGGTGTGGTCAGAACTGGAAATTGACATGCGAAATGCGAAACCTTCCGGAGTCTCGGCACGCGCCCGTAACTCCGTGTTTTCGCAATTTCGACCGCCTCAATGCGGTCCAGCCACGGCAAGGGAGAGTACGCGCCACACGGCGCTCTTCTGTGTCGGCGCCGGGCAATGGGATCAAACGATCTACTACCATACGCACCCTCCCCCACATTGCGCAAACCGCCCTTCTTCGACACTCGACCAAAGCGCCTCCGACCTGCGGTGATGCCCTGCATCGGCAGCACCCGGCCGAGTGGTCATTCCGCCGGAGACGCGGCGGGCGGGGACGGGTCCTGAGGCGTGACCGGCGACTCCGCGGGCTGCCCCGGACCACCGCCCGCGTCGCCGCCCGGGGCCGGTTCGGTGGCGGCCGGCGGCGTCGGGTCGGGCGTGCCGGGCGCGGCGGTGACGACGGGGCCACCGGGTCCCGCGGTGATCCCCGGTGTGACCACCGTCACCGCGCCGCTCCCGCTGGGCGTCGGCAGGCCGGGTCCCTGGCCGGCCGCCGAGGGGCTGGGCGAAGCGGGGTCACCGGAGTGCTCCGGGTCCGACTTCCCGTCCTTGCCCCGGTCGGTGTGGTGGCGGCCGCCGGCGTCCGGGCCGGAACGGCCGGACGCGCCGGACACCCCGCTGTCCTGCTCCTCGGCGGCCCCGGCCGCCCCGGCGGACTTCGTGGGGCGGGGGCCGGTCTTCTCCGCGTCCACGCTCACGCACCCGAGGGAGGCGCCCAGGATCAACGCGGTGAGAACCGTCCAGCGGACGGGAACGGGGAACGGGCGCACGGGGCACCTCCGGGACGGGAACGCGGGAACGGGTGCGTGGTACCCAACTCCCCGGACCCCGCCGGGGACACGCCCACCGCGCCACCGGTGGGCGACCGACGGGCGTCAGCCCCCGAACCCGGCCCCGCCCGCCACCTCCGCGCCGAGGAACACCGCGCCGAGCCCCATCAGGACCGAGGCCACCACGTTCGCCCCCGCGAGGAAGGCGCGCCCGGTCTCGGCCAGCCGGAGCGTCTCGTACGAGAAGGTCGAGTACGTCGTCAGCGCCCCGCAGAGCCCCGTGCCGAGCAGGGCGTACGTCGGCGCGGAGACGGCGGCCCCGGTCAGCACCCCGAGCAGCAGGCTGCCCGCGGCGTTGACCGCGAAGGTGCCCCAGGGGAAGACGTACGGCAGCCCCGCCCCGGGGTACCGCCGCACGAAACGGTCCGTCAGATACCGCAGCGGGGCGCCCACCACACCGCCGATCGCCACCAGCAGCCAGTTCACCGCGCACTCCCCGTCGTCCTCGGCGGCCCGTCCACCGCACGCCCCCGGTCGTCGCCGGCGGCCGGCGTCACCGCGCGCCCCCGCGCGCACGCCGCGCACGGTCCACGCACGCCCGGGTGAGGGCGGCCCCCGTCCACACCCCGGCGAGCGCCGCCACCACCGTGCCGGCCGCGTAGGCCAGGGCGGTCGGCACCTCCTGGCGGGCCAGCAGCTTCGAGACGTCGGCCGCGTACGTGGAGAAGGTGGTGAACCCGCCGAGCACGCCGACACCGAGGAACGGGCGCACCAAGGGGCGCTCGACGACGGACCGTTCGACGGTCAGCACCATGAGGACGCCGATCAGCGCGCAGCCGACCGCGTTGACGACGAAGATCGTCCAGGGGAAGGCCCCCGCGGCGGTCGGCCGGGCCAGGGTCGCCGCGTAGCGGGCCAGCGTGCCGATCACCCCGCCGGCCGCGACCACCCCGAGCACGGCCGCCTCGTGCGGCCCGGACCGCGCGGGGGTCGCCCCGGCCCGAGCGGTTCCGCCCGGCACGCCGGAACCGCTCACGCGTACCCCAGGGCGTGCAGCCGCGCGTCGTCGATGCCGAAGTGGTGGGCGATCTCGTGGACCACGGTGATCTCGGTCTCCGCGACGACGTCCTCACGGGTCTCGCACATCCGCAGCGTCGGCCCCCGGTAGACGGTGATCCGGTCGGGCAGGACGCCCGCGTACCACTCGCCCCGGTCGGTGAGCGGTGTTCCCTCGTAGAGGCCCAGCAACTCGGGGTCGCCGGGGTCCGGTTCGTCCTCGACGAACACCGCGACGTTGTCCATCAGCCGCGTCAGCTCCGGCGGAATCCGGTCGAGCGCCTCGCTCACCAGCTCTTCGAACTGCTCGCGCGTCATCTCCAGCACCCCGTCATTGTCACGCACCGCCGCCCCGGCGCACCCGCGCGGGCGGTCGCCCGCCCGCCGCACCCCGTACGCGGGCACGTGGCGCCCCCGCCGCATGGCCGGAGCGCGGACCGGGCATACGGGTCCAATGGTTCGCGTCCCGTTCCGTCCGCGCCGCACCCCCTCCGTCCGTGTCCACCGAAACCGACGTCCTCGTACCGCTCCGGTGCCGGCGCCCGCGCTCCCCGGGCTCACGGGGTCCGGGCCCCGGCCGGTCGTGCGGGTGCTCGCGATGGTCGCGGTGGTGGTGCTGGGCGGCTGGCTCGGACTGCTGGTCGTGGGGGACGTGAAGACGCCCGTCGGCCCGATGGACACCACGATGGCGCTGCGGCCCTCGCTCACCGGGGGCACCCGGGTGGACGTGTCCCCGCTCGGCGCGCTGGAGCTGGACTCGCACGTCGCGCCCCTGCGCCTCGACGTCGACGTGGACCGCCTCGATCCCGAGCGGTCCCAGCGGCTGGTGGAGAAGCCCGAACGGTTCTCCGGGCTCCAGGACGAGGTCGCCCGGGACGTCGCGGACGGCGCCCGGGAGCTGGCGCTGCGGTCGGTGGTGGCGGTGCTGACCGGGGCGACCGTGCTCGGCCTCGTCGTCTACCGGCGCCCCCGCCCGGCACTGGCCGCCGGCGGCCTCGCGCTGGTGCTGCTGGCCGGATCGGGCGTCAGCGCGTACGCCACCTGGAACCCGAAGTCGGTGCTGGAGCCGAAGTTCTCGGGGCTACTCTCGAGCGCCCCGTCGGTGGTCGGCGACGCCCGTTCGATCGTCACCGAGTTCGACGTCTACCAGCAGGAGCTGGCCCGCCTGGTCACCAACGTCTCCCGGCTGTACGACGCCACCTCCACGCTCCCCGTCTACCAGCCGGACCCGGGCACCCTGCGGGTTCTGCACGTCTCGGACATCCACCTCAACCCGGCGTCCTGGCACATCGTCGCCTCGCTGGTGAAGCAGTACGGCATCGACGTGATCATCGACTCCGGCGACACCATGGACCACGGCACCACCACCGAGAACGGCTTCCTCGACCCGATCCGGGACCTCGGCGCCCCGTACGTCTGGGTGCGGGGCAACCACGACTCCCAGGAGACGCAGAAGTACCTCCGGGGCTTCAAGAACGTGCGTGTGCTGGACGAGGGGAGCGCCGTGACCGTCGCCGGGCTGCGTATCGCGGGCACCGGCGACCCCCAGTTCACCCCCGACCGGACGCTGGCCCTCGGTGGGGCGGCGTCGGAGCGGATGGCCGGCCTCCGGCTGGCCTCCGCCCTCCGCGACCAGACCCGGGCCGGCACTCCGGTGGACATCGCGGTGGCACACGATCCGCAGCTCGCCCGGGAGACCGACGGCACGGTCCCGCTCGTGCTCGCCGGCCATGTCCACCACCGGGTCAACGAGGTCCTGCCGCTCGGCACCCGGCTGAAGGTGGAGGGCTCCACGGGCGGCGGCGGGCTGCGCGCCGTGCAGAACGAGAAGCCGGAGAAGGTGCGCGCCTCGGTCCTCTACCTGGACCGCGCGACCCGGCGGCTCCAGGCCTGGGACGAGATCACGCTGGGCGGACTCGGCCTGACGACCGCCGAGGTGAGCCGCCATCTGCCGGAGGAGAACAGCCCCGAGGCGACCCCCTCGCCCAGCGCTCCCGTCCCTGCCGCGCCCTCCTCTCCCGCCGTTCCCAGCCCGTCCCCGTGACCCCGCCGCGACCCCGCCGGGAAACCGTTTTGGCGTTAGCTCCGAGATCCCATATGCTTCTCACGTCCCCGACGCGCTGGAAAGCAAGCCGGTGGGCCTTTAGCCCTCATCGTCTAGTGGCCCAGGACGCCGCCCTTTCAAGGCGGTAGCACGGGTTCGAATCCCGTTGGGGGCACGCTTTACCGTGTGCGAGACTTGTCTCGCACATTGCTTGGTCCTGTGGAGCAGTTTGGAGTGCTCGCCACCCTGTCAAGGTGGAGGCCGCGGGTTCAAATCCCGTCAGGACCGCTGCAGTTCTCAGGAGCTGCGTGGCTGGGTAGCTCAGTTGGTACGAGCGATCGCCTGAAAAGCGATAGGTCGCCGGTTCGATCCCGGCCCCAGCCACCTCCCGGAAGCCCCATCCACGTGGATGGGGCTTCCGCCGTTTCAGCCGACGTCCGGCGTCACCCGACCGGGTTCCCCACCGGGGTGACGCTCTCGGTCGGAACGGCACTGCCGGTACGGGCCGTCTCGGCGGCCTCCTCGATGGCCGCGGTGAAGGTCGCGTCGGGCTGGGCGCCCGCCAGCGGGCGCCCGTTGACCAGGAAGGACGGGGTGGAGCTCGCTCCGAGTCCGTACGCCTCGGCCTGGTCCCGGCTGACCGACTCCGACGCCGCCACGCTGTCCAGGTCGGCGCGGAACGTGTCGAGGTCCTTCACGCCGGCCTCCTTCGCGAGGGCGGTGAGCCGGTCGGGGCCGAATCCCTTCTCCTGGGCTCCCTTGGCGTACGCGGCCCGGTGGAACTCCCAGAAGCGCTTCTGGCGGCCCGCCGCCCAGGAGGCGCGGGCGGCGGCCTCGGAGTCCGCGCCGGAGACCGGGAAGTTGCGCCACTCGATGCGCAGGGTGCCGTCCTCGACGTAGGCGTCGATCAGGTCCGGTTCGGTGTCCCGGGCGAACGTGCCGCAGGAGGCGCACTGGAAGTCGCCGTACTCGACGAGGACGACGAGCGCGTCCGTACGGCCGAGGGCCAGCGGGTCGCCGGGCTCGCGACGGGCGAGCTTCGCGGCCTCGGAGTACTCCCCCGCGTCGGGCCGGGCCGACTCGCCGGCGGTGGCGGGGGACGGGCCGGGGGCGGTGGCGCGGTAGGAGGCGTAACCGAGCAGGACGGCGGCGAGGGCGACCGCGGAGCCGTACAGCAGGGGCTTCTTCGACCGGCTCTTCTGGGGCAGGGGCATGCGGCACTCCGGGAGCGTCGTTCGGATGCGGGGCGGCAGAGCGGAGGGGCGGCGGAGAAGAGGGGTGGCCGGGCCGGAGCGACGGGGCCGGACCACCCCCGGGTATCCGGGCGGCCGGGCGCGGCGCCCCTGCTGCACGGGCTCCCGGGCACGTCGTACGGGACACGGCGCAAGCCCCTTCCGGGATGGCCTCGAATCGGGCGACTTGCCGGAAATGTTACGGGTTCGAGCCCGCCTGGACGGGCGTACCCGGCGCCGGAGGGACGCGCCCCGCGCCCCGCCCGCACGGGCGTACCGGCACGGGACCCCGGCCGACCGGTCGAGGTCGCTGCGAAATCGGTTCGCCACTCCTCGGGCGCGGGTGAGATCCTGGGGTCCGTATGTCTACTTCCTTCGCTGATCTCCAGTCCCAGCTCGGACAGCTCTCGCTCCGTGACGCGCACCGGCTCGGCCGGCGTCTCGAAGGCGCGCGTCGCATCCGCAAGCCCGAGGCCCGTCAGTCCGTCGTGGACGAGATCGCGGCCGAAGCGGGCAAGGCCGCCGAACGGCTCGCCGCGCGCGCCTCGCGGCTGCCCACCGTGTCGTACCCGGAACAGCTTCCGGTCAGCCAGAAGAAGGACGTGATCCTGGAGGCGATACGCGACCACCAGGTCGTGATCGTCGCGGGCGAGACCGGCTCCGGCAAGACCACCCAGATCCCGAAGATCTGCATGGAGCTGGGGCGCGGGGTGCGCGGCATGATCGGGCACACCCAGCCCCGACGGATCGCGGCCCGCACGGTCGCGGAGCGCGTCGCGGAGGAGCTGGACACCCCGCTCGGCGAGACCGTCGGCTGGAAGGTCCGCTTCACCGACCAGGTGAACCCCGAGTCGACCTTCGTGAAGCTGATGACGGACGGCATCCTGCTGGCCGAGATCCAGACGGACCGCGAGCTGCTCGCGTACGACACGATCATCATCGACGAGGCGCACGAGCGGTCGCTCAACATCGACTTCCTGCTCGGCTATCTGGCCCGGCTGCTGCCGAAGCGCCCGGACCTGAAGGTCGTCATCACCTCGGCGACCATCGACCCGGAGCGGTTCGCCCGGCATTTCGGGGACGCCCCGATCGTCGAGGTCAGCGGACGCACCTACCCGGTGGAGGTCCGCTACCGCCCGCTCCTCGAAGAGGGCGGCGAGGACGCGGACCGCGACCAGATCACCGCGATCTGCGAGGCGGTGGACGAGCTGCAGTCCGCCGGCCCCGGTGACGTGCTGGTCTTCCTCTCCGGTGAGCGGGAGATCCGCGACACCGCCGACGCGCTCGGCAAACGCAACCTGCGCCACACCGAGGTGCTTCCCCTCTACGCGCGCCTCTCGCACGCGGAGCAGCACCGGGTGTTCCAGCGCCACACGGGCCGGCGCATCGTGCTGGCGACCAACGTCGCGGAGACCTCGCTGACCGTCCCCGGCATCAAGTACGTGATCGACCCGGGCAACGCGCGCATCTCCCGCTACAGCCACCGCACCAAGGTGCAGCGACTGCCGATCGAGCGGATCTCGCAGGCCAGCGCCAACCAGCGCAAGGGCCGTTGCGGCCGTACCTCGGACGGCATCTGCATCCGGCTCTACTCCGAGGACGACTTCCTCACGCGGCCGGAATTCACCGATGCCGAGATCCTGCGGACCAACCTCGCCTCCGTCATCCTCCAGATGACCGCGGCCGGGCTCGGCGACATCGAGAAGTTCCCCTTCATCGACCCGCCGGACCACCGCAACATCCGCGACGGTGTGCAGCTGCTCCAGGAGCTGGGCGCGCTGGACCCGGAGGAGAAGGACGCGCGCAAACGGCTGACCCCGCTCGGCCGCAAGCTCTCGCAGCTGCCGGTGGACCCGCGGCTCGCCCGAATGGTCATCGAGGCCGACCGCAACGGCTGCGCCCGCGAGGTCATGGTCATCGCCGCCGCGCTCTCCATCCAGGACCCGCGCGAGCGGCCCTCGGACAAGCAGACGCAGGCCGACCAGCAGCACGCCCGGTTCAAGGAGGAGACCTCCGACTTCCTGGCGTACCTGAAGCTCTGGGAGTACGTCCGCGAGCAGCAGAAGGAGCGCGGTTCCTCCAGCTTCCGCCGGATGTGCAAGCAGGAGTACCTGAACTTCCTGCGCATCCGCGAATGGCAGGACATCTACTCCCAACTGCGCACGGTCGCACGACAGATGGACATCAAGGTCGAGGAGCCCTCACCCGGGGCGGGCATCCCCGAGCAGGCGGTGCACACCTCGCTGCTGGCCGGCCTGCTCTCCCACATCGGGCTCAAGGACACCGAGAAGAACGAGTACCTGGGCGCCCGCAGCGCCAAGTTCGCGATCTTCCCGGGCTCCTCGCTCTTCAAGAAGCAGCCCCGGTTCGTGATGTCGGCCGAGCTGGTGGAGACCTCCCGGCTCTGGGCCCGCGTGAACGCGAAGATCGAGCCGGAGTGGATCGAGCCGGTCGCCCAGCACCTGCTGAAGCACACCTACAGCGAGCCGCACTGGGAGAAGGACCAGGCGGCGGTGATGGCGTACGAGCGGGTCACCCTCTACGGGGTACCGATCATCGCCCAACGCAAGATCAATTTCGGCCGGATCGACCAGGAGGCGTCCCGGGACCTCTTCATCCGGAACGCCCTCGTGGAGGGGGACTGGCGCACCCACCACCAGTTCTTCCACGACAACCGCAAACTCCTCGGCGAAGTCGAGGAGTTGGAGCATCGCGCCCGGCGCCGCGACATCCTCGTGGACGACGAGACGCTCTTCGACTTCTACGACCAGCGCATCCCCGAGCACGTCGTCTCGGGCGCGCACTTCGACTCGTGGTGGAAGCACAAGCGCCGCGACGAGCCGGACGCGCTGGACTTCGAACGCTCCATGCTCATCAACGAGAAGGCCGGGGCCGTCACCAAGGACGACTACCCGGACTCGTGGCGTCAGGGGAAGCTCAAGTTCAAGGTGACGTACCAGTTCGAGCCCGGCGCGGACGCGGACGGCGTGACCGTCCACATCCCGCTCCAGGTGCTCAACCAGGTCACCTCCGAGGGGTTCGACTGGCAGATCCCGGGCCTGCGCGAAGAGGTCGTCACCGAGCTGATCCGCTCGCTGCCCAAGCCGATCCGCCGCCACTACGTACCCGCCCCGAACTACGCGGACAAGTTCCTCGACCGCGCCGTCCCGCTCCAGGAGCCGCTGCCCACGACCCTCGCCCGCGAACTCCAGCGGATGGTCGGGGTGCCGGTCACCGCGGACGACTTCGATCTGGGGCGGGTACCGGAACACCTGAAGATCACGTTCCGGATCGTCGACGAGCGGCGCCGCAAGGTCGCCGAGGACAAGGACCTGGAGGCGCTCAAGCTCCGGCTGCGCCCGAAGGCCCGCCAGGCGCTCTCCCAGGCCGCCGCGGCCACCGCCGGGCCCACGGGCGTCTCCATCGAGCGCTCGGGGCTCACCGGCTGGACCATCGGCACGCTGGAGCGCGTTTTCGAGACCCGGCGGGCCGGGCAGCCGGTCAAGGCGTATCCGGCGCTGGTGGACCAGGGCGAGACGGTGGCCGTCCGGCTCTTCGACACCGAGGCCGAGCAGCAGCAGGCGATGTGGCGGGGCACCCGCAGGCTCATCCTGCTGAACATCCCGGTGAACCCGGCGAAGTTCGCCTCGGACAAGCTCAGCAACCAGCAGAAGCTGGCCCTGTCGCGCAATCCGCACGGCTCGGTGCAGGCGCTCTTCGAGGACTGCGCGACCGCCGCCGCCGACCGCCTGATCGCCGCCCACGGCGGCCCCGCCTGGGACGAGGCGTCGTTCAAGGCCCTGTACGACAAGGTCCGCGCCGACCTCGTGGACCTCACGGTCCGCACGATCGGCCAGGTACAGCAGATCCTGGCCGCCTGGCAGGCCTGTGAGCGCCGTCTGAAGGCCACGAACAGCCTGACGCTGGTGAGCAACGTCGCCGACGTGCGCGAGCAGCTGGCGCGCCTCGTGCCGGCCGGCTTCGTCACCGCGACCGGGCTGCGCAGACTGCCGGACCTGATGCGTTACCTCGTGGCGGCGGACCGCCGGCTCCAGCAGATGCCGACCTCCGTCCAGCGCGACACCACGCGCATGGAGAAGGTCCACGAGATGCGGGACGAGTACGCCTGGCTGCTGGAACAGCTGCCGCAGGGGCGGCCGGTGCCGCAGGAGGTCCTGGACATCCGCTGGATGATCGAGGAGTTGCGGGTCAGCTACTTCGCGCACGCGCTGGGGACGGCTTTCCCGGTGTCGGACAAGCGGATCGTGAAGGCGATCGACGCCGCCGCACCGTAGGAATACGGCCTGCTCACCCCCTCCTCCGGGGGGTGAGC
>NZ_JBHWZJ010000163.1:0-15780 GCF_042728415.1 Streptomyces sp. NPDC060198
CGTCAGTTGCTCAAGCAGCACGACCATGACACCCGGCGGGCCGGGTGCCATAGGTAAAGACGTGGATCGTGTGCTGACGCATGGAGCCAGTATGGACCCGCCCGGTCCGCCGCCCCCACGGGGGCCCGGATGGTGAGACGGCGGCTGCGGAACGGGACGGTCCGCTGGGACGACGGCGGAACGGGGACGAGGGAAGCGTCTTCGCCGCGGCCGGTAACATTGAAGGACCGACCCCTCTCACCGCCGGAAGGCCGCCTCGTGCCAGCAGCACCCCCCGCCGCCCCCGACATGACCACCGACGTGGTTCTCGTCGTCGACTTCGGCGCGCAGTACGCCCAGCTCATCGCCCGCCGCGTCCGTGAGGCCCGGGTCTACAGCGAGATCGTCCCGTCCACCATGCCGGTGGCCGAGATGCTGGCGAAGAACCCCCGCGCGATCATCCTGTCCGGCGGCCCGTCCTCGGTGTACGCGGAGGGCGCGCCCTCGATCGACCGCTCGCTGTTCGAGGCCGGGGTCCCGGTCTTCGGCATGTGCTACGGCTTCCAGCTGATGGCGACCACGCTCGGCGGCACCGTCGACGACAACGGTGCCCGCGAGTACGGCCGTACCCCGCTCACCGTCACCAAGTCGGGCTCCACCCTCTTCGAGGGCACCCCCGACGACCAGGCCGTCTGGATGTCGCACGGCGACGCCTGCTCCGCCGCCCCCGAGGGCTTCACCGTGACCGCGTCCACCGACGTCGTCCCGGTCGCCGCCTTCGAGAACGACGAGAAGAAGCTCTACGGCGTCCAGTACCACCCCGAGGTCATGCACTCGACCCACGGGCAGCAGATCCTGGAGCACTTCCTCTACCGCGGTGCGGGCATCGAGCCGAACTGGACGACCACCAACGTCGTCGAGGAGCAGGTCGCGCTCATCCGCGAGCAGGTCGGCACCAAGCGCGCCATCTGCGGCCTCTCCGGCGGCGTGGACTCCGCGGTCGCCGCGGCCCTCGTGCAGAAGGCCATCGGCTCCCAGCTGACCTGCGTCTACGTCGACCACGGTCTGATGCGCAAGGGCGAGACCGAGCAGGTCGAGAAGGACTTCGTGGCCGCCACCGGCGTCCAGCTCAAGGTCGTCGACGCCGAGAAGCGCTTCCTCGACGCGCTCGCCGGGGTCTCCGACCCGGAGCAGAAGCGGAAGATCATCGGCCGCGAGTTCATCCGCGTCTTCGAGCAGGCCCAGGCGGAGATCATCGCCGAGGGCGCGGCCGACGGCGAGCAGGTCGCCTTCCTCGTGCAGGGCACCCTCTACCCGGACGTCGTCGAGTCCGGCGGCGGCACCGGCACCGCCAACATCAAGTCGCACCACAACGTCGGCGGTCTCCCCGACGACATCGAGTTCGAGCTGATCGAGCCGCTGCGCCAGCTGTTCAAGGACGAGGTCCGGATGGTCGGCCAGGAGCTCGGCCTGCCGGAGGAGATCGTCCAGCGCCAGCCGTTCCCCGGCCCCGGCCTCGGCATCCGCATCGTCGGCGACGTCACCAAGGAGCGTCTCGACCTGCTGCGCGAGGCCGACGCCATCGCCCGCGAGGAGCTGACGGCCGCCGGTCTCGACCGCGAGATCTGGCAGTGCCCGGTGGTCCTCCTCGCCGACGTCCGCTCGGTCGGCGTCCAGGGCGACGGCCGCACCTACGGCCACCCGATCGTGCTGCGCCCGGTGTCCTCCGAGGACGCCATGACGGCCGACTGGTCGCGCCTGCCGTACGAGACACTGGCGAAGATCTCCACCCGCATCACCAACGAGGTCGCCGACGTCAACCGCGTCGTCCTCGACGTGACGAGCAAGCCGCCGGGGACCATCGAGTGGGAGTAGTCCTCCCCGAGAACCCCTGACGATGCCGCCGTTCCCCCGCGTGGGGAGCGGCGGCATCGCCGTCTGCGGGCCTCCTCGGCGCGGGCGCCGTCGCCCGGACCTGCCCGATGCGGCCCGAAGGCGTCCGGTACGGCACAATTCATGGACATCGTGGGCGAGTTGGTTTCACCGGGGCGGGAAAGGGCGGCACAGGTCGTGGCGTTGGACGAGGCGAGGGCAAGCGGGACGCACGGCGGGAGCTGTACGTGCGGCGACTGCCCGCACGGAGCACGCGAAGGACACCGGCGCGCGGTCGCCGCCTTCCTCGCCAAACGGGACGAACTCGCCGCCGGGAAAGGGCTGCCCGCCGGGGTGCGGCAATCGCCCTCGGCCTCCCGGCAGTGGGTCTCCGACGAGCTGACCGGCGCCGCCCGCGCGGTCGCGGACCGGGGCCGGGAAGCCGGCGACGCCTGGCTCCACCTGGTACGGCTGCGGACTCTGACCGTCATCGCGGTCGCCCTCGTCGCCCTCGTCCTCGGCGAGACCGCCACCGCGATCGGCGCCGGCTGGTCCACCGCCCGTACCGCCGGGCTGATCGCCGGGCTCGTCACCGCCGTGCTGCTGGCCGTCGCCGCCTCGTACCACCGGGCGCGCGGCGGTCTCCTCGCCCCGCTGATCGGCGAGGACAACCGGCTCTCCACCTCGCGGACCGTCGCCGCCTGCTGGGTGCTGCTCGCCGTCTTCGCCGTCCTGGTGCTCTCCCTCCAACTCGCCGGGGCCTCCGACCACGAGGAGCGGGACGCGCTCATCGAGGGGCTGGACCTGACCGGCTCGGCGGGGGTGCTGACGGTGCTGGCGCTGGTCTGCGCCGTCGCCGTCGTCGTCCGCCGGGTCGTCTCCGTACGCGTACTGGCCCAGCGGCTCCAGAAGATCCGGGCCGACCGGCCGCGCGCCGCCGACCTGCTGACCGACGACTCCGGCCGCGGCAGCTTCACGGACGTGAGTTACGTGCTGGTCAACGGCGTCGCCGTGCTCTTCGCGGCGGTCCGCCTCGCCCGCCGCCCCGAGCAGCTCCCGGACCTGCCGTGGGGGCTCGCGCTGCTGGTGGCGGTCTCGGCGGCGACCTACTTCGCGGGGAAGTACGCCGAGGGCGGCCGGCCGGTGGTCCTCTCCGTGGTCCGCGCCCGCGAGGCCGGCGACCTGGACGCCCCGATCCGTACCGGAGACGACATCGAGATCCGGGGCGCCGGCTTCGTACCGCCCGGCGCGGGCGGCCCGGCCGGACTGGCCCGGCTCGTCGTCCGCATAGGGACGGTCCACGTCCACGTCCCGCTGATCCCGGTACCCGGCGGCTTCGCCAACCCGACCGACACCGTGCTCACCGTGCCCGTCCCGGTGGAGGTCGAACCCGGCTCGGTGGACGTCCAGGTGGTGACGGCCGCCGGGGTGGAGACCAACAGCTGCCGGATCGACGTGACGGACTGACCCCGAGGACGGGGAGATCAGAGGCCCGAGCGGTCAGGAGTCCGGCAGGCCGGGTTGCGCCGCCGGAGGCACACCGCGTCGCCGGAAGACGGGCCGCCACCAGTACATCACCGTCAGGTCGTCGGGCCACGAAGACCAGCCGCGCACGTCCTCGAAGGAGTCCACAAAGAGGTCGATGGGCCGCCGGCCCGGATGGGGAACCAGCCCTTGCGGAGGCGGGCGCATCCGGTTCTCCGGTCCGGGCGGGGTTCTCACGACCGTCGCCGCCTCTCCGCGCCGGTGTCCGGCGGTCGCGTGGGTGTGCGAACCGCCTGGTCCGCCGGTGCGGACCGTACGGCAGGAAGCCAGAACCACGCGTTCCCCTCCGGCTCCCGCCGGCCCCGGGCACGGAGGGCCGAGCCGGCCGCTCAGAACACGGGTGCGGCCATGAAGGTCGTGAAGACCGATCCGCCGAGGACCAGCCACAGCAGGACCCCACTGGTCAGCAGGGAGCGCGCGGCGGGGACGGCGGCCGGGCGGTCGCGGAGCGAGGCGACGACGCATCCGCAGGCGACGGAGACGACCGGCAGTCCGAAGAGCAGCAGGGCGGTGCGCTGCAGGGCGAGCTTCGTCTCGTGGTTGCCCTGCCAGTCGGTGACGCTCTTGTTCCGGATCGCCTCCTCGGCGTAGTACCAGAACCCGAGGAACAGCGGGGCCAGCAGCACGGCGCTCGCGACGAGGAGGACGACGAGCGTCCGTCCTCGGGGCGGGCGGTCCGTGCCGTCCGGGTGCTCCGCGCCCGCCGGGGCGCCCGCACTCGCCGGGGAGCCCGCGTCCTCGGGGGAGCCCGCGTCCTCGGGGGAGCCCGCGGCCTTCGCGTATGCCGCGTCCACCGCGGCAGCCGCGTCCTCCGGGGCAGCCGCGTCCTCCGGGGCGGTCGCGTCCTCTGCGGCGGTCCGGGAGAGGGCCGGCGCGTTCGGGGTGTGCTCCGGGGGGTGCTGGGCGTCCGTCATGCGGGCATCCTCGGTGAGCGGACCGGTGCTCCGCCACCCCTGTCGCGTACGGGGACGGACGGGTGCGGGTTCGTGACACAACCGGCCGTACGGTGTCCGAACCGTCCGGTGTGCGCCGGCGTGCACGCCCCCGTACGCGTCGCGTGCTCCGGAAGCCACCCTCTGCCCCCACGTACGTGTGTTCTTACGTATGGTCTGTTGACGGGGCAACGGAAAGGTGGGGCAGTTCATGCAGGGCCACGGAAGCAACGGTTACGGACGCGTTCCCGGCGAACCCAAAGGGCTGAGGGAGCAGGCGCGCACCTACGCGCTGCTGCCGCTGCGCGTCTTCCTCGGCGTCACCTTCATCTACGCCGGACTCGACAAGCTGACGGACAGCGCGTTCCTGTCGTCCAGCGGCGCCGGTTCGATCGGCGACCAGATGCGCGGCGTACGCGACTCCGCCGGTGCACCCTGGCTCGTCGACCTGGCGCTGCACGGTCCGGTCGGCTTCGGGTACGCCATCGCGCTCGGCGAGCTCGCCGTCGGCATCGGCACCCTGTTCGGGCTCTGGGGCCGGCTCGCGGCGCTCGGCGGCGCGCTGATCTCGCTGAGCCTCTGGCTCACCGTCAGCTGGCAGGCCACCCCGTACTACTACGGCAACGACCTCGTCTACCTCATGGCCTGGCTGCCGTTGCTGCTCGCCGGATCGGGCCCCTTCTCGCTGGACAGGCTCCTGCCGCCGCGCCGCCGCCGGAGCCTGTAGGCGACCTGGGCGGCCACGGCGGCGAGGAAGAGCCCGCCGCCCAGCACGGCGACGAAGAACACCCACGGCGCCCGCCAGGCACCGGCCCAGTCGGCCGCGTACCCGCCCGAGAGGGCCAGCAGGGTGAGGCCGAGGACCGCGCGGCCCGGCCGGAACTCATGAAGCAGCACGGGTGACCTCCACCTGTCCGAGACCGACTTCCAGGCGCAGCTCGATCGTGCCGGCCAGGTCCGCGCCCTTCGGGGGCGCGAGTGTGCGGGTGGTCCGCCGGTCCGGGGCGATGTCGATGTCCTGGCCGGCCGGATCGCCGGGCAGGGTCACGTCCCCGAGCCCCACCTCGGCCCGCACCCGGACCGTCGCGTCCTGCGGGACGACCACCACCACGCGCCCGGCCCCCGCCTCCACCCGGGTGGCGAGAGTGGTCCCCAGGGGGACGTCCAGACCTGACAGGTCGAGCCGGGCCGTACCCGCCCCGATGTCGTACGACGGCTCCAGGGCGGCGGCGGTGACGGGATGCCACTCGGTCCGCGCCCAGGTCGTCCCGATGTCCCTCGGCAGCACGGTCGCCGCAGCGAGAACCCCCGCGACGAGCAGCGCGAACACCAGCGTCCCGAAACCGGTCCGCCCGAAGAACGAGGCGACCAGCAGTCCCACCCCGAGGACCGCGAGCGCCGCGACGGCCCCGATCTGCAGGCTCTCGCCCAGCGGGTGCCTGCCCCAGCCGGGCCAGGCCGCCGCCACCCCCGCGACGATCGCCAGGAACCGCACCAGGAACCCGATCGAGTGCGGCCCGTGCGTCTTCTCCCGCGGATCGGTGGCGACGGGAGGTACGTACTTCCCGTGCGTGTGCCCCGGATGCTTCCGGTGCGGCCCGTGCCCGCCGTGCTTCCGGCGTGCCTCGTCCGCGCCGGCCGCCTCGTCCGCGGGGCGGGGCACCGCGTCCGCCGGGCCCCACAGATAGCCCGGGCCCACCGGTCCGGTCGTGCCGTCCTTGACGATCGGGTCCCGCCACCACGAGGGCCCGGCCGGCGCCGGGGGCGCCTTGACCTCGGGAGGCGCCGAGCCCCGTCCGGAGGGCGGCGGGGCCGGGGCGGTGCGGGGCGCGGACGGTGCGGGTTCCCGGTCCGCCCGGTCGGGCTCCTCGTCCGTCGCGGTCGGCCGGCCGTGCCGCGTCCACACCGAGAACCCGGCGACGGTCAGCATCAGCAGGACGGCGAACGCCAGGACCCCGCCGTTGTTGATCATCGAGAGGAAGAGCCCGCAGCCGACCAGAGCGAGGAGCAGCGCCACCAGCGACGCGCCCTCCACCCGGCCGGAGAGCAGCCTGCGGAACTCGTTCTCCTCCTCACCGTCCACCGGGAGCAGCAGCCACGCGAAGCCGTAGAGGATCAGCCCGGTGCCGCCCGCGACGGCGAGGACCCCGAGGACCACGCGGAAGATGACCGGGTCCACGTCGAAGTACCGGCCGAGACCGCCGCACACCCCCGCCACCACCTTCTGCCGGGGGCTCCGCGTCAGCTGCGGTTTCGGTGCGCCCGTCGGGGCGCCGGGGGGTGCCTCGCCGGGGGGTGCGGCGGACGGGGAAGCGGTCATGGCTCCATGGTGACGGCACCGGGGCGCCCGGGGCACCCACGGCGACCCTGGCCCTCCCCTGATATTGGAGTAGGGGCACTCCCTGATGCCCCGGCGCACCCGGACGTGTGACGATCGGTCCATGCCAACCGCCACGCCCCGAGCCGCCGGTGCACCGGTCACCGACCCGGAGGAGCCACCGGCGCGCAAGCTCTACCGCAGCGCCGAGGGGCGCATGCTGGGCGGCGTCGCGCGCGGGCTGGCCGGACACCTCGGGCTGCCGGTCGTCTGGGTGCGCCTCGTCTTCCTCGGACTGTTCCTCGCGGACGGCCTCGGCGCGGTCCTCTACGCGGTGTTCTGGATCGTGGTGCCCCTCGGCGTCGGCGGCGTCGGTGGAGTCGACGGCTCGCGCTCCCTTTTCGAGACGGCCCCGGACGGCAGCCGCCGGCTCCGCAAACCCGACAAGGGACAGGTCTTCGCCCTCGTCGCGCTCATCGTCGGTGCCCTGATCTTCCTCGCCAACGTCAACATGGGCGGCGGCGCCGACCGCTACATCTGGCCCATCCTCCTCATCGGCGCCGGCTCCGTGCTGGTCTGGCGGCAGGCCGACAACGCCCGCCGCGCCCAGTGGATGGAGGTGGGCCGCCGCCGGAGCATGCTGCACCTCGCGCGCGGGCTCGCCGGGGTCGCGCTCGTCGGCCTGGGGCTCGCCGCGTTCCTGGTGGTACGCGGCTCGGCCGCCCAGCTCGGCAACGTCCTCACCGCCGCCATCGCGGTCCTCACCGGCATCGCGCTGCTCGCCGGCCCCTATCTCGTGCGGATGACCCAGGACCTCTCCGAGGAACGCCTGATGCGCATCCGCGCCCAGGAGCGCGCCGAGGTCGCGGCCCACGTCCACGACTCGGTGCTGCACACCCTCACCCTGATCCAGCGCAACGCCGAGGACGCCGGAGAGGTCCGCAGGCTGGCCCGCGCCCAGGAGCGCGAACTGCGGAACTGGCTCTACGACCCCGGCGGCACCGGCAAGGACGCCGACGACGAACCCACCACCCTCGCCGACGCCGTGAAACGCGCCGCCGCCGAGGTCGAGGACAAGCACGGCGTCCCGCTGGAGGTCGTCGTGGTCGGCGACTGCCCGCTCGACGAGAAGATCACCGCCCAGCTCCAGGCCGCGCGCGAAGCGATGGTGAACGCCGCCAAGTACGGTGGCGAGGGCGGCGCGGTCCAGGTCTACGCGGAGGTCGAGGGCCGGACGGTCTTCGTCTCCGTACGCGACCGGGGGCCCGGGTTCGACCTGGATGCGGTCCCCGAGGACCGCATGGGCGTACGAGAATCGATCGTCGGCCGGATGCGGCGCAACGGCGGTACGGCCCGGCTCAGGTCGGTGCCCGGCGGCGGCACGGAAGTCGAGCTGGAGATGGAGAGGGCGGGCGAATGACCGAGAACACCGAAGTGACGACCCAGGGACCGGAACGCCGGGTACGGGTCGTCCTCGTGGACGACCACCGGATGTTCCGCACCGGCGTCCAGGCCGAGATCGGCCGTACCGAGGAGACCGGCGTGGAGGTCGTCGGCGAAGCCGCCGACGTCGACCAGGCCGTCACCGTCATCACGGCGACCCGCCCCGAGGTCGTCCTCCTCGACGTCCACCTCCCCGGCGGCGGCGGGGTCGAGGTGCTGCGCCGCTGCGCGCCGATGATGTCGGCCGCCGAGAACCCGGTCCGCTTCCTCGCGCTCTCCGTCTCCGACGCGGCCGAGGACGTCATCGGGGTCATCCGGGGCGGTGCCCGGGGCTACGTCACCAAGACGATCACCGGCGCCGACCTGGTCGACTCCGTCTTCCGGGTCCAGGAGGGCGACGCGGTGTTCTCGCCCCGCCTGGCCGGCTTCGTCCTGGACGCCTTCGCCTCCACGGACGCCCCGCCGGTGGACGAGGACCTCGACCGGCTCACCCAGCGCGAGCGCGAGGTACTGCGGCTGATCGCCCGCGGATACGCGTACAAGGAGATCGCCAAGCAGCTCTTCATCTCGGTGAAGACGGTGGAGTCGCACGTCTCGGCGGTGCTCCGCAAGCTCCAGCTGTCGAACCGTCACGAGCTGACCCGCTGGGCGACCGCCCGCCGCCTGGTCTGACGTCCGGCACGGCCGCGACCGGCGGCCCCGGTGCCGATCCCGGGCTCGGGTTCCCGTCGCCGTCACGCCACCCGGGTCGCCCCCGCGAACGGCATCTCGTCGATCGGGGCGATCCGGATCGGCGCTCCCGGGCGCGGAGCGTGGATCATCTTGCCGTCGCCGATGTAGAGGCCGACATGGCTGATACCGGAGTAGAAGAACACCAGGTCGCCGGGGGCGAGCTGGGACCGGGAGACCCGCTGCCCGGCGTTGATCTGGGTGTAGGTGGTGCGGGGCAGCGAGACGCCCGCCGCCTGCCAGGCGGCCTGGGTGAGGCCTGAGCAGTCGTACGCGGACGGGCCGGTGGCGCCCCAGACGTACGGCTTGCCGAGCGCCCCGTACGCGAAGGCGACGGCCTGGGCGGCGCGGGAGTTCGGGGCCGCGACCGGGCCGGGGGCACCGCTCGTGCCCCCGGTGCCCCCGGTGGCGCCGTTCGCGTCCTCGTAGTCGGCGCGTTCGGCGGCGGTGAGGGTGTGCAGCAGCTCGCGGGCGTCGGCGAGGCTGCTGGTGATCTTCTTCTTGTGCCGCGCGAGTTCGGCCTCGCGGGCGGCGAGCACGGCGGCCTCGTCCTCCGCGCGGGCCCGGACCTGGTCGATCCCGGTGATCTGGCGCCGGATGCCGCTGATCGCTCCGGCCTGGCGGTCGCCCGCCATCTCGACGTACGAGGAGCGCTCCAGGTACTGGTCGGGGTCGGAGGTGAGCAGCAGCTGGAGCGCGGGGTCCAGCCCTCCCGACCGGTACTGCGCGGCGGCGAGCGAACCGAGCGCGTGCCGGGATTCGTTGAGGAGATCCGTGCGGCGGGCGGCCTCGTCGCGCAGCGCGTCCACGGACCGGGCAGCGTCGCCGGCCTTCTCCTTGGCCCCGTTGTACCGCTCGGTGGCAGCCTCGGCGTCCCGGTAGAGCTGATCCACCTTGGATCTGACCTGGGCGGCGGTGAGGTGGGGCTCCGCCTGGGCGGAGCCGGTCGCGGCGGTCGCGGTGGCCGCCCCGGCGAGTGCCAGAGCGGCGGCGGAGCGGGCAGCAGAGCCGGTGAAGAAGCGCTGCTTGGGCTTGCGGTGAGCAGATTTCCGGTGCGCGGCCACGAGGGCTGCATCCTTCCTGTCGGCTGCCCGCCCGGGGGTACCGGCGGGGCCCGGCGGACCCCGGCGGCGCGCGCCTCATGGGGGAGGGCGGGCACCACCGGGGTCTTTCGGCCAGGTGACCGGTGCCACCCGTCAGGGGGTGGCAAGGCGGGCCGGTCACCCAGGGCGTGTCGTCAAAGTGCCATCTGCCGGGCGACGCCTGGCACGCACGCTCGCCGCGTTGTCGGAATCGTCCTCGTACGTCCAGCACGAGGACGATCCTCCGCCTTGCGATCGCACGCACCGGATGCCACCCGGCCCGGCCTCCGGCCGGACGACGGCACTTTGACGACACGCCCTGGGGGGACGCTAACCCCGGGGCAGGCCCAGAAGGCGTCATGATCGGAATTGACCTCCGGTGACGTTTCGCCTTCGGAGTGTGACCGTGATGGTGGAGGGTGACCCGGTCATATTCGGGCAGCTTCGGGAACAGGCCGCCAAGGCCATCGAGTGACGAGTAAGCCCCACCTGACCGTCGGGGGGTGGTACGGCCCTCGTTAGGCTGCCGGCATGTCTGTACTCATCCATGTCTTCGTCGCCCTGCACATCATCGGTATCGCCTCCCTGCTGGGCGGCTTCCTGACGCAGATGAAGGCGATGGGTACCGGCACCGCCCGGTTCTCGCCCGCGATGCTGCACGGCGCGCTCACCATGCTCGTCACCGGCATCGCCCTCGTCGGCTTCCACCAGGCCGACGACAACCCGGTCAACAACGTCAAGATCGGCATCAAGCTGCTGATCCTCGTGGTGATCCTGGCCCTCATCTACCTCAAGCGCGACGAGGAGAAGGTGTCCAAGGGCGCCTTCGCCGCCGTGGGCGGACTGACCCTCGCCAACATCTTCATCGCCACCCTCTGGACCTGAGCCGGCCCGGACGGGCGGCGGCCCCGCCATGCGCCCCCGCCGCCACCGGCCGACCGGGCCGGGACGGTATGTCGGTACGGGCCCGTAGGGTGCCCGGCATGGCCATACGACCCACGGGGAGCGCGGACGGGCCGTACGACGCCGCCTTCCTGCCGCGCCTCCGGATCGTCCTCGAAGCGCCCGAGGAGCCGGTCACCGATCCGGTGGCGAAGTTGGGCGGCGATCCGGTCTGGCTCTCCGAACCCGCCTGGCCGCTGGACCCGCACTCCGGGGTACCCCTGGTGTTCGTCGGCCAGTTCCCCGTCCCCGGCGAAGAACTCCGCCTGGCCTACCTCTTCCTCGGCGAGGAGGACATGATCATGGGCGGCCTGGGGCCGGAGGACGGAGACGGCGTCCTCCTGGTCCAGCCCGACGGCCGCACACCCTCCTCCGCCGTGATCGGGCCGCCCGGAACGCACGGCCGGACGCTCTGGCGCCACGGGCCCGACGGGTCGAGGACCCCCGTCGAGTGGCGCGTCCATCTGCGTCCGGTGGACCGGTGCGCCCACGAGCAGGCCGGCTTTGAGCGCGGCACGCGCCGTGAAGGCCCCGCCGTCGCGCAGCCCGACGACGACCTTCGTGACTACCTCGGCGGCACCGCCCGCTACCCGAACGCCTGGGCGCAGGTCGAAGCCCCCTGGCAGTTCCTTTTCCAGCTGAGCGACGCCCCCGACGAAGACGGGGACGACCCGTACTTCCTCAACTTCGGCTACGGCCACGGCTTCGCCTTCGTCAGCCCCGACCACCGCGAAGGGCGCTTCTACTGGGAATGCTCGTAGCCGCCCCACCGCCCCACCGTCCTACCGCCCCGGAGGACACGGGCCGGGGCGGCGGGCGTGGAGGCGGTCCGTCGGGTCAGCCCGGCCGGACGCTGCCGTAGATCGGCATGTAGTAGATCGACTCCTCGCGGACGTACGCACCCGGCTTCGGTGCGTGGACCATCATCCCGTCGCCCTTGTAGACGCCCACGTGGCTGATGTCGTCGTAGAAGAAGATCAGATCGCCGGGCTGGAGGTCGGCCGTCGCGACCCGCGTCCCGACGTTGACCTGGTCCCAGGTGGTACGCGGCAGGTCGACGCCCGCCTCCCGCCAGGCCGCCTGGGTCAGGCCGGAGCAGTCGTACGACGCGGGGCCGGTGGCTCCCCACACGTACGGCTTGCCGATCTGGGACTCGGCGAACGCCAGTGCTTGGGCGCCCTTGGTGGAAGCGGACGTGGTCGAGCCGGCCGACGTGCCGGGGGCCGCGTCCGAGCCTGCCGCGGCGGCGTCGGCGGCGGCCTTGTCGGCCTCCGCCTTCGCCGCGGCGGCCTGCTCGGCGGCGAGCTTCTCCGCCTTCTTCTTCGCCTCGGCTTCCTTCTTCCGCTCCAGCTCCGCGAGGCGCGCCTTCTCCTCGGCGGTCAGCTTCGACAGCAGCGTGCGCGCCTCGGCCAGCTTGTCCTGCACGGTCTGCTTGCTGGTGCGCAGATCCTCCTGCGACTCCGTCAGCGCTTCCAGGCTCTTGGTGGCCTCGGTGCGCTTCTCGGCCGCCGCCAGCTGCTGGGTGCGGAAGTCGGAGACCGCCTTCTCCTGCTGCCCGCTGCGACGCTTCATCAGCTGGTCCTGGTCGAAGTACGACTGCGGGTCGTCCGCCAGGAAGAACGTCATCGAGGACGCCAGGCCGCCGGTGCGGTACTGCGCCGCCGCGTAGTTCCCGAGCGCGCGACGGGCCTCGTTGACCTTCTCCGCCCGCTGGGCCGCCTCCTCCAGCAGGGCGTCCACCTTGTCCTGCTGCTCGGCGGTGGAGTCCTTGGCCCGGTTGTACTCCTGAGTCGCGGAGCCCGCCTGACGGTAGAGGTCGTCGACCTTCTTCCGTACCTCCTCGATGCTCGGCTTGGGCGCCGAAGGGGCGGCCGTCGCGCTCTGCGTCGAGAGCAGCGTCACCGAGGCCAGCGCGACCGTGGTGAACCCCACAGCCGGTGACGTCACGCGCATCGGGGTGCGCGGCTTGCGATGTGATGCCAAGGCCGGCATCTCCTTCCTGGACCGCCTACCGGGTTAGCTGTCGGGTTCGGGCGCGGAAGGCTGCCCTACGGGCCGGTACCGCATGGACGGAGTACGGGCCCGATTCACCCCGGTGGGACGTGTGGGTCCCCGGTTCCGGACAGCCGTGGGCGGGCCGGATTCGGCGGGGGCGGCCCTGTGGCGCGGTTCGCCTGTCAGGGGATACGGGCCGCCCGGCTGAGCACGGTAACCAAGCGGCGGGGCGGCTGGGAAGGGCGATGTGCGATATGCCCGATACATTTTCGTGACCTTGGCCACGAGGGGGTGTTCGTCAGCGCGCCGCGTACGGTCCTTGACAGCCGGTGACCGTGACCGCCGAGACTTCGTAAGGCCGCCCGGAGTGTCCGTCGAGGCATCTAAACTCGACAAGCGATGAGCAGCCTCTTTGACGACAGTTTCCTGACCGGCCTCCAGCCCGTGGAGGAGGGGCCCCCGCCGCCCCTCGAGGACCACGAGCCCGAGGAGGAGCCCGAGGGCCTCTTCGAAGGGCTCTTCGACGCGCCCCCGCCGCCCAGGGACGGGTACTACCGCGACGGCGCCCCGCGCCCGGTCATCGACTCCGCGGCGCTGCTCGACGGACTCAACACCGAGCAGCGTGCCGCCGTCGTGCACGCCGGGTCCCCGCTTCTCATCGTCGCGGGCGCCGGCTCCGGCAAGACGCGGGTGCTCACCCACCGCATCGCCCACCTGCTGGCCGAGCGCGGCGTGCACCCCGGGCAGATCCTGGCGATCACCTTCACCAACAAGGCCGCCGGTGAGATGAAGGAGCGGGTCGAGCAGCTCGTCGGCCCCCGCGCCAACGCCATGTGGGTCATGACCTTCCACAGCGCGTGCGTGCGCATCCTGCGCCGTGAGTCGAAGCGGCTCGGCTTCACCTCGTCGTTCTCCATCTACGACGCGGCCGACTCCAAGCGGCTGATGGCCCTGGTCTGCCGCGACCTGGACCTCGACCCCAAGCGCTACCCGCCGAAGTCCTTCACCGCGAAGGTCTCCAACCTCAAGAACGAGCTCATCGACGAGGAGACCTTCGCCGGGCAGGCCGCCGACGGCTTCGAGAAGACGCTCGCCCAGGCGTACGCGCTCTACCAGGCACGGCTGCGCGAGGCCAACGCCCTCGACTTCGACGACATCATCATGACGACGGTCCACCTGCTCCAGGCGTTCCCCGACGTCGCCGAGCACTACCGCCGCCGGTTCCGGCACGTCCTGGTCGACGAGTACCAGGACACCAACCACGCCCAGTACACCCTGGTGCGCGAGCTGGTCGGACCGGCGGGTGAGCACGACGCGCCGGGCGAGCTCTGCGTCGTCGGTGACGCGGACCAGTCGATCTACGCCTTCCGCGGCGCGACGATCCGCAACATCCTCCAGTTCGAGGAGGATTACCCGGACGCCACCACGATCCTCCTGGAGCAGAACTACCGCTCCACCCAGACGATCCTCTCGGCCGCCAACGCCGTCATCGAGCGGAACGAGAGCCGCCGCCCCAAGAACCTCTGGACCAACGCCGGAACCGGCACCCGCATCGCCGGGTACGTCGCCGACACCGAGCACGACGAGGCGCAGTTCGTCGCCGACGAGATCGACCGGCTCACCGATGCCGGCGACGCCAAGGCCGGCGACGTCGCGGTGTTCTACCGCACCAACGCCCAGTCCCGTGTCTTTGAAGAGATCTTCATCCGCGTCGGCCTGCCCTACAAGGTCGTCGGAGGCGTCCGCTTCTACGAGCGCAAGGAGGTCCGGGACATCCTGGCCTACCTCCGGGTGCTCGCCAACCCCGAGGACTCCGTCCCGCTGCGCCGTATCCTCAACGTGCCCAAGCGCGGCATCGGCGACCGCGCCGAGGCGATGATCGACGCCCTCTCGCAGCGCGAGAAGATCTCCTTCGCGCAGGCGCTCCGCCGCGTCGACGAGGCGTACGGCATGGCGGCCCGCTCCACGAACGCGGTGAAGCGGTTCAACACGCTGATGGAGGAGCTGCGCACCGTCGTGGAGTCCGGCGCCGGTCCCGCGGTCGTGCTGGAAGCCGTCATGGAGCGCACCGGCTACCTCGCCGAACTCCAGGCGTCCACCGACCCGCAGGACGAGACCCGCATCGAGAACCTCCAGGAACTCGCCGCCGTCGCCCTGGAGTTCGAGCAGGACCAGGCCCGTGCGGCGGCGGAACCTGAGGGCGCCGAGGCTGCCGACGCGGATGCCGACGCCGATGCCGACGCCGATGCCGACGCGGCCGGTCCGTCCGGGACGCTCGCGGAGTTCCTGGAGAAGGTGGCCCTGGTCGCCGACTCCGACCAGATCCCCGACGAGGACGAGGACGGCTCCGGCGTCATCACGTTGATGACGCTGCACACCGCCAAGGGCCTGGAGTTCCCGGTCGTCTTCCTCACCGGCATGGAGGACGGCGTGTTCCCGCACATGCGGGCGCTCGGCCAGGTCAAGGAGCTGGAGGAGGAGCGCCGCCTCGCGTACGTCGGGATCACGCGCGCCCGCGAACGCCTCTACCTCACCCGCGCCTCCATGCGGAGCGCCTGGGGCCAGCCCTCGTACAACCCGCCGTCGCGGTTCCTGGAGGAGATCCCGGACCAGCACCTGGAGTGGAAGCGGAAGGGGCCGATGGCGGCCTCGGCCGGACCCACCTCGGGGATCACCTCGTCCCTCTCCTCCTCCCGCGCCCGCTCCGGCCCCTCCGGCTTCGCCACCCGGCGCACCGGCGACAAGCCGGTGGTCACGCTGGTGGTCGGCGACCGGGTCACGCACGACCAGTTCGGACTCGGCACGGTGACCGCCGTGGAAGGCTTCGGCGACCAGGCGAAGGCCACCGTCGACTTCGGCGACGAGCGGCCCAAGAAGCTGCTGCTGCGGTATGCGCCGGTCGAGAAGCTCTAGGCGGGCCGCTCCCTCGCGAGCCTGAACGTAC
>NZ_JBHWZJ010000164.1:0-15607 GCF_042728415.1 Streptomyces sp. NPDC060198
GCGGCGGGGGCGTGCGGCACGATGGGGCCGCCGTCGACACACCCGTACCGCCTGGAGGAACCCGTGGCCGCCGAGTCCGCCGCCCCCGTCGCCGATGCCGACGCCCGCCCCGAGGGAGCGGTGCTGGCCGCCTTCGAGGAGGCCAAGGGGTTCATGCCGGTCCATGAGGGGCTGGCGCTCTACGCGGCCGCCGCCGACGCCGCGCGGCTCGGGCTGCCGCTCCTGGAGGTCGGCAGTTACTGCGGGCGCTCCACCGTCCTGCTCGCCGACGCGGCCCGTGCCGCGGGGCTGACCGCGCTCACGGTCGACCACCACCGGGGCAGCGAGGAGCAGCAGCCGGGGTGGGAGTACCACGACGCGTCCCTCGTCGACCCCGAGGTGGGCCGGATGGATACGCTGCCCACCTTCCGCCGGACCCTGCACGCGGCCGGCCTCGAGGACCACGTGGTGGCGCTGGTGGGGCGCTCCCCGCAGGTCGCGGCGGTCTGGGGCGGCCGGCTCGGGTTCGTCTTCATCGACGGCGGGCACACCGACGAGCACGCGAGCGGCGACTACGAGGGCTGGGCGCCGCACCTCGCCGAGGGCGGTCTGCTGGTGATCCACGACGTGTTCCCCGATCCGGCGGACGGCGGGCAGGCCCCGTACCGGGTGCATCAACGGGCTCTCGCCTCCGGCGCGTTCACCGAGATCTCGGTGACCGGCTCGCTGCGCGTGCTGCGGCGTACGGGCCAGGGGATCTGAGGGCCGTCGGTACCATCGCCCGCGTGCCGTACACCAGCGTTCCCCCCACCCCGTCCGCCGCACGCCCCGCGGTCCGCCGGCCGGTCCGCGCCGCCGGACTGACCGCGCTCGCCGTCCTCTGCCTGCCCGCCCTCGCCGGGTGCGGCGGTACGGAGGTGAAGGCGCAGCCGCGCGCCGGGGCCCCGGCGACCGCCGCGCCTTCCGGCGGTCCGAAGGCGGCCACGTCCACCCCGGCGGCCGACGGGAGCGCGAAGCCCTCCCCCGAGGGTCCGCTCACGGGCCGCACGGTGGTGATCGACCCCGGTCACAACCCGCACAACCACGAGCACACCCGCGAGATCGCCCGGCAGGTGGACATCGGTACGGGCCACAAGGAGTGCGACACGACCGGGACGTCCACCGACGCCGGTTACGCGGAAGCCCGGTTCACGCTGGACGTGGCCCACCGGATGCGCGACCTGCTGGAGGCCGAGGGCGCGAAGGTGGTCCTGACGTACGACGACGACCGCCCGTACGGCCCGTGCGTGGACGAGCGCGCCCGGATCGGCAACGCGGCGAAGGCCGATGCCGTGGTCTCCGTCCACGCGGACGGTTCGGCCGTGGGCAACCGGGGGTTCCACGTGATCCTGCCCGCACTGGTGCGGGACGGGGCGGCGGACACCTCGCGGATCGTGGCCCCCTCGCGGGACCTGGGGACCCGTATCGCGGGCAGGTTCGCGGCGGCCACCGGGAGCGCGCCGTCCAACTACATCGGTGGCGGAACGGGGTTGGACGTGCGCGACGATCTCGGCGGGCTGAACATGTCCACGGTTGCGAAGGTGTTCATCGAGTGCGGCAACATGCGCGATCCGAAGGACGCCGCTCTGCTGACGAGCGCGAGCTGGCGCCGGCGGGCCGCCGAGGGGATCAGTGACGGCATCGCCCTGTACCTGAAGGGGTAGTTCCGCCCTGCGGCGGGGTAGCTCTGCGGTGATATCGGGGGGATGGCGGCCCGTCCTGCAAGCCGGGGGCCAACCCGCCCGGGCAGACGATAGATTCATCCGTACGATGGGGAGCCGCCCCGGGCTTCTCGGCGCGTCTGCGGGAGAGCCCCTGGCGCAGCGACGACCGTCCCCGACGAGACGACCGACTAAGGACCTTCACGTGAATATCCGATCCCTCACTAGAGGCGACGGCGTGGTGATCGGAGCAGCGGTCGTGCTGTTCATCGCCTCCTTCCTCGACCTCTCCGGTTACGACTGCCCCCGTGGCGTCGACTGCTCGGGCTTCGACAGCGCGAGCGCCTGGGATTCCCTCTCGCTCCTCATGAGCATCTTCCTGGCCGGTGTCATCGGAGCGGCGCTGCTGATCGTGAGCCGCTCGACGCCGGGCCGCAAGATCGTCGGTCTGGACCTCGGGCAGTTCGGCGTGGCCCTGACCGTCTTCGCCCTGTGGACCGCGTTCTGGACGACCATCGACGCCGGTGACGCGGGTGCCGGGCTGATCCTCGGCCTGCTGGCCACCCTGGTGCTGGCCGGTGCGGCGGTCGCCGGACCGCTGGTTCCCGCGCTCAAGGCTCCGCTCTCGTCCGGCCCCCGGCCGGCTCCGGCCACCCCGTCGCCGTACGGCGCACAGCCGCAGGGCCAGGGGTACGGCTACCCGGGCCAGCAGCCCTACGGCTCGCAGGCCGGGGCGCCGCAGCCCGGCCAGCCCCAGCCGTTCGGTGCGCAGTCGGCCCCGCAGGCCGCCCAGGCCCCGCAGTCCGGCGGTGCCGCGCCGGCCGCCGACTTCGCGCCGTTCTGGTTCGCGGTGCCGGTGCCCCGTCCGCTGTACGGCGAGGACGGTTCGTCCGGACAGATCGCCGAACTGGCCCCCGGTACCTGGTACCTGGCGGTCGAGCAGCGCGGCCAGACCCTGATCGCGCAGACGCAGGACGGCCGTCGGGGCGTCCTGCAGGACACCTCGGGCATCCAGCGCGGCTGATCCGCCCGCCCGTACACCACGAAGGCCCCCGACCGCGGGAGTTCAGCGGCCGGGGGCCTTCGCGCTGCGTCAACACGCGGGATGCGCGGACCCGTTCACCCGAAGGACGTGCGTGCGAGCCAGAAGTCCAGCAGTGCCGCCTCGCCGAGCACCTCCAGGCCTTCGGCGCCGGGTGCGATGCGGCGGTTCATGAGCAGCATCAGGTCGGTGAGCGTGCCCCGCACGGTGACGGTGGCCTCGGCGTGGGCGCGCTGCCAGGTGAGGCCGTCCTCATCGAACCCGACGAGCCATCCGACGTCGGGCCGGTCGGTGGCGTGCAGGTGCAGGGAGCGTCCACCGCCGCGCAGTTCGGCTGCCTCGGGGTCGCCGCTCCGCTGGGCGTGCAGGACGATGGAGAGCCACTCGTCGATGGTGTCGGCGGCGACCTCCGGCTCCTGGGTGTACACGGCCCCGGTGGTGAGGGCGGCGTCCGCCAGGTGCACCACGGTCTCGTGGGTCATGCGACGGGCCCAGAAGGCCGCCCGGGCGTCCCCTCCCCAGCTCCAGACGGCTGCGTCCGGACCGGCCTCCCGCAGCGCCGCCACCGTCGCCGCCGCGCCTTCGGTCAGCCATGCGTCGAGGGCGGCCCGGTACTCGGCGCCGTCCGGCGTCCCGTCCGGGCCTCCGAGGTCCGGCCCCCCGAAGCCGGGGACCCGTTCGTCGGCGAGCTCCTCCCTCGCTCCCGTCCGTACCATTTCACCCGCCCACCGGTGGGCCCCGCCGACGTGCACCGCGAGATCGCGCAGGGTCCATTCGGGGCAGGTGGGGACTTTCGCCGCGAGGTCCGCCCCGTCGAGGAGGGACCTCAACAGGTCGTTCTGGCGGATGAGTTCGTCGCAGTAGCGATCGTGGCCGAGTGCGGTCATCCCGGCATCCTAGGTTTCGGCCGGTCGGACGTGCGCGGACCCGGCTCCCCCTCGTCCGGGCCAGGCCGCGATCCCGGACGCGCGCGCTTCTCCCGGTGGTTCTGGCCCGGCCCCGGTGACGCCTGCGGCGTTCGTTCAGCCCGCCAGTTGGGACACCGAGGGCACCTGGTTCGTCACCTGGGCTCCGGCGCTCTTCCCGGCGTCCTTCACGCCGTCGATGATGCCTTCGAGGGTGCCGATGTCGGAGTCCCCCGCCTCGCCCTTGCGGAACTTCGTGGCCAGCTCCTTGAGGGATTCGATGCCCGCGGCGAGCGGGGCGACGGCCTGGGAGAGGAGCGGGTCGGCCTTGGCGTTGTTCGCTGCCGCTTTGAGGCGGTTGTACGCGAACCCGCCCGCGAGGCCCGCCTTGGTGACGGCGAAGGTCCGGCCGTCCGCACCCTTCTTGAACTTGCCCGCGCGGTACGGCTTCACGATCCACTGGTACGCGGCGCCGGCCGCGAGACCCGCGTTGGCGACGAAGCGGGTCTTGGCGAGCCGCTGCTTCTCGGCCGTCGCCGTGGGGGCGACGATCGAGGCGTCGGAGGAGACCATCTGCTTGTCGCTGCCGCTGTCGCAGGCGGTGGCGCCCACGAGCAGGGCGCAGACGAGCAGGAGCACCGCGGGCAGGCGGCGGGGCGGTACGGGACGGGGCACGGCGGGCCCTCCTGACCGGGCGGCGGGGTTCGTCCGGCGGATACCGGCACTCACCGCCAGGCTCGCCCGGGGCGCGGAAGGGCGCCACCGGGTTCGGCCGTCCGGGTTTCAGGCCGGAAACAGCGGCAATCCGGTGTGCATGTCCTACAGACGAGGCTCAGGAAGCAGTACCGCGGGGCGTGCGATCGCCGTCGTCGCGGACGTCATGGCCTTCATCATCATTCTGTGGATCCTGATGTACCTGTTCGACGCCAACAGAGGCAATGAACTGGTGCAGTTCGTCCAGGATTCCGCCCGATGGCTGGCCGGCTGGTCGTACGACCTGTTCACCTTCGACGAGGCGTGGGCGCGGGTGGTCGCCGGATACGGGCTGGCCGCCGCCGTCTACCTCTTCGTCGGTCACGCGGTGGCGGGCCGTCTGCGTCGCAGTTGAGTTCCGGCGGCCCCCGGCCCGGTCAGGAGCAGCAGTCGGGCTCCAGGCCCCTGGGCAGCCGCTCTCCTCCGAAGACGGCGGTGGTCGCCTCGTCCCCCCCGAGTGCGGCCACCGCGAGCAGCAGTGATCCGGCGGTCCAGGTGGTGAGTTCCTCGGGCCAGAAGGCGCGTTCGCCCTCGAAGACGTATCCGGTCCAGTAGAGCCCGCCGGGCTCGCGCAGGTGCTGGATGGACTGGAGGATTTCCAGGGCCCGGTCGGATTCACCCATCACCCAGAGCGCCAGGGCGAGTTCACAGCTCTCACCGCCGGTGACCCAGGGGTTGGGCAGCACGCAGCGCACCCCGAGGCCGGGTACGACGAACTCCTCCCAGCGCTCGTCCATGCGCTTCTGGGCCTCGGCGCCGGTGACCGCTCCGCCGAGGACCGGGTAGTACCAGTCCATCGAGTAGTGGCCCTTGTCGAGGAAGCGCTCCGGGTGCGCGACGATGGCATGGGCCAGCGCCCCGGTCGCCAACTCCCAGTCGGGCTGGGGCTCTTCGCGGCGCTCCGCGAGTGCGAGGGCGCAGCGCAGGGCGTGGTGGACCGAGGAGGAGCCGGTCAGCAGCGCGTCGGTGACGGCGGTGCCGTCCGCTTCGCGCTTCCAGCCGATCTGCCCGCCGGGCTGCTGGAGCCCGAGGACGAACTCGATCGCGGCGAAGACCATCGGCCACATCCGGTCGACGAACGCGTCGTCCCCGGTGGCGAGGTAGTGGTGCCAGACGCCGACGGCCACGTACGCGCAGAAGTTGGACTCCCGGCCGCGGTCGGTCGGCCGCTCCGGGTCGCCGTCGTGGTAGGCGGCGTACCAGGAACCGTCCTGGTTCTGACTGCGGACCAGCCATTCATAAGCACGCTCGGCCGCCTCGTGCTGGCCCGCGGCGTCGAGGGCCATCGCGGCCTCGGTGTGGTCCCACGGGTCCAGGTGATGGCCGCGGAACCAGGGCAGCGCGCCGTCCTCGCACTGCACGGCGAGCAGTGCGGCGACGGTCGCGGATGCCTGATCCGGCGTCAGGACGCCGGGCAGGACGAGGTGTTCGGTCCGTTCGGGGAGGGTCACGCCTCTGCCTTCGGGAGGTGCGGCTTCGTCGCGTACGCCACGAAGCTCTTTCCGACGACCGGGTTGAGCAGCTGCTCGGCGACCCGGGTCACCGCGGGCTTCTTCATGATGTCCCACACCAGCAGCTTGTGGTAGGCGCGGACCGGCAGGGCCTTGTCGTTGTCCACTCCGAAGGCGCATTTGAGCCACCAGTACGGCGAGTGCAGCGCGTGGGCGTGGTGGGTGCCGTACGGCTTCAGTCCGGCTTCGCGGATCTTGCGGAGCAGTTCGTCGGCCTTGTAGATGCGGATGTGGCCGCCCTCGACCTCGTGGTACGCGTCGGAGAGGGACCAGCAGACCTTCTCGGGGCCGTAGCGGGGCACGGTGATCGCGATGCGTCCGCCCGGCTTGAGGACACGGACCATCTCGGCGAGGACGCCCTTGTCGTCGGGGATGTGCTCCATCACCTCGGAGATGATGACGACGTCGAACGAGGCGTCGGGGAAGGGCAGGTTGAGGGCGTCGCCCTCCATGGCGGTGGCGGTCGCGCCGGCCGGGGCCTCCCCCTCGGCCTTCATCGCGGCGAACCACTTGGCGACCTCGCGGATCTCCTCGCCGTTCTGGTCCAGGGCCACGACCTGGGCACCGCGCCGGTAGCACTCGAAGGCGTGGCGGCCGGCGCCGCAGCCGAGATCGAGCACACGGTCGCCTGCGGCGAGCGGGAAGCGGGTGAAGTCGACGGTCAGCACGGGGGCCTGCCTTCGAGGTCGGTGGTACGGGCACGAGCGGGGGCTGGGGCTGAGTCGGCTGAGCCGTGGCGGGGGGTCATCTGCGGACGCCCCGGGCGGCGATGGCCCGGCGGTACAGGTCGGCGGTGCCGGCCGCCGCCCTGGCCCAGGTGAAGTTGGCCAGTACCCGGGCGCGCCCGGCCGCGCCGAGCCGGGCGCGCAGCTCCGGGTCGTCCAGCATCCGGGTGAGGGCGGTGGCGAGCGCGTCGGGGTCACCGGGGGGCACGGCGAGGCAGGTCTCCCCGTCGCGGCCGGTGACTTCGGGGATCGCGCCGCCGGTGGTGGCGACGAGCGGGGTGGAGGTGGCCATCGCCTCGGCGGCGGGCAGCGAGAACCCTTCGTACAGCGAGGGGACGCAGGCGACCTGCGCGCCGCGCACCAGGTCGACGAGTTCGGCGTCGCTGATGCCCTTGACGAACTCGACGGCGTCCGCGAGGCCGAGGCGTTCGATGGCCCGGGCCACGGGGCCGTCCTCGGCGCGCTTGCCGACGACGACGAGGTGGGCGTCGGGGTGGCCGGCCCGGACCTTGCCGAGCGCTTCCACGAGGTGGACGAGCCCCTTGAGCGGGACGTCGGCGCTGGAGGTGGTGACGATCCGGCCGGGCACCTCGCGGACCGACGGGTCGGGCGACCAGAGGTCGGTGTCGGCGCCGATGTGGACGACGTCGACGCGGTCGGGGCGCACCCCGAGGTCGTCGACGATCTCCTGACGGGACGAGCCCGAGACGGTGAGGACGTGCGGCATCCGGCGGGCGACGCGCTTCTGCATGCGGGTGAAGCCGTACCAGCGGCGTACGGAGAGGGCGCGCAGGCGGGTCGGCGCGGCGGCCAGGTCGAGCCGGCGGTCGACGGTGATGGGGTGGTGGATGGTGGTGACGAGCGGGGCGCCGAGGTCGCCGAGCAGGCCGTAGCCGAGCGTCTGGTTGTCGTGGACCACGTCGAACTCGCCACGCCGGGAACGCAGATGGCGTCCGGCCCGCAGCGAGAAGGTGAGCGGCTCGGGGAATCCGCCGGTCCACATGGTGGCGACCTCCGCGAGGTCGATCCAGTCGCGGTATTCGCCCCGCCCGGGCGTCCGGAACGGGTCGGGCTGCCGGTAGAGGTCGAGGCTGGGCAGTTCGGTGAGCGGGACGCCCTCGTCGAGCACCGGGTAGGGCTGCGCGCCGATCACCTCGACGCTGTGGCCCAGGCGCGCCAGTTCCCGGCCGAGGTGGCGCACGTAGACGCCCTGGCCGCCGCAGAACGGGTTGCCCTTGTACGTGAGGAGGGCGATCCGCAGCGGGCGGTCGTCCGGCCCGGCGGTGGCGCCGTGTCCCGCGCCGGGGTCCGTCCTCATGGCCTCAGCGGTCACTCGCGGCCCCCTTCGTCACTGCGTTTCGCCGGAGCGTAACCGCTGCCGATAATCTGGAACAAGTTTCAGACCGGCCCGTCCAATGAGGATCGAATCTACCGGCAGGTAGCGTCGACGCGACGACCGGATCAGGTGATTCGCGCCACGGCACGGAGGGGAAGAGGGTGCCCATGACCGCTGACGCCCGGCCGCCGGCACTCCCCCTCACCGCGGGCCAGCGGGCCCGCCGCGCCCGCATCCTGGACGCCACCGCGGAACTCGCCGGGCGGGGCGGCTTCGAGGCCGTCCAGATGCGGGAGGTCGCGGAAGCCGCCGGAGTCGCCCTCGGCACCCTCTACCGCTATTTCCCGTCCAAGGTGCACCTGCTGGTCGCCACCCTCCACGACCGGCTGCGGCTACTCCGCACCACGCTGGCCGACCACCCGCCGGCCGGGCACACCCCCGGCGAGCGGGCCGCCACGACCCTGCTGCGCGCCTTCGGGGCGCTGCGCCGCGAACCGGAGCTGGCGGACGCCATGCTGCGGGCCTGGACGTTCGCCGACCGGAGCGTGGGCGCCGAGACGGACGCGGTCTCCCGGCTGGTCCGGGAGATCGTCCTGGACGCGGCGGGACTGACGGACCCGGACGCCGGACAGCTGTCGGCGGTGCGGGTGGTCGAACACACCTGGCACTGCACCCTCGCTTCCTGGCTCTCCGGCCGCGCCCCGGCGGGGCAGGTGCGCACCGACATCGAGACGGTCTGCCGACTGCTCGACCCGTGACCTGCGGGCCCTCCGGGCGACCGGCCTCGGGGCCGGCCTCGGCTCCCCCGGTAGAGTGAACCCGTCGTTCATCACGCCCGTACGGGGGAATCCGGACCGAACCGGTACCGCATCCCCCGCCCGGCCCCGGTCCTCACCGGGCCGTAGCCGTCCGTGAACCGCCCGCGCCGCGGGCGGGGTCCGGTGCGCGGGCAGGAACGGCCGATGCCGCCGGGACGTCCGGTGGCCCGCATCCGTCGCCACAGACGGAGCCGAGCCCGGCACGGACACGTGCCCGCGCCCGGCCCCCGCAGGAGAGGCCCTCGCCAGTCATGACCGTACGCCGCAGCGCAGCCGCGCTCGCGTCCACCGCCGTGCTCCTGGCGTTCGCCGCCCCGGCGGCGCTGGCGGACTCCTCCAGTCCGTCGCCCTCCGCCTCCCCCACCGTGCCCTCCGACCCGCACGCCGGGCTGTACGGCACCTCGGACCCGACGTACGACGGTGTCTGGCGCCAGTCGCTGGCCTTCCTGGCCCAGAAGATCGAGTACGTCACCCCGTCCGTGGAGGCGGTGAACTGGCTGAAGCTCCAGCAGTGCGACAGCGGTGCCTTCGCCTCGTACCGCGACTTCCGCGAGCCGTGCGACGCCAAGACGATGACGGACACCAACGCCACCGCCGCCGCCGTGCAGGCGCTCGCCGAGCTGACGGGCGAGAAGGCGGCCGTGGAGAACGGCATCGACTGGCTGGCGTCCGTGCAGAACGACGACGGCGGCTGGGGTTACTCCGCCGGCAGCCCGAGCGACGCGAACTCGACCGCGATAGTCGCCGGTGCCTTCGCCCGCGCGGGCAAGAAGCTGGCCGACGTGACCTCGGCGGCCGGACACACCCCGTACGACCTGCTGCGCGGCCTCGCGCTGCCCTGCGGCGACGAGGACGGCGGCGCGTTCGCCTACCAGCCGGACAAGAAGGGCGCGCTGGCCGCCAACGCGGACGCCACGGCGGCGGCGGTGCTCGGCACCATGGGCAAGGGTCTGGCGGCCGGCAGCTCCAACGCCGGCAAGGCCCCCGTCTGCACCACCGGCACCGGCCTCACCACCGAGCAGGTCGCCCAGAACGGCGCGCACTGGCTGACCACCGCTCTCGCCGCCTCCGGTCACCTCGACCAGGCGCCCATGCCGGGAGCCGAGACGACCGACCCGCAGCCCGACTTCGGCAACACCGCCGACGCCGTCGTGGCGCTCGCCGCCTCCGGCCACCGCGACAAGGCCGCCTCCGCCGTGGCCTGGCTGGAGAAGAACTCCGGCGCCTGGGCGAAGCAGTCCGGCCCCGCCGCGTACGCGCAGCTGGTCCTCGCGGCGCACGCGACCGGCACCGACGCCCGCGACTTCGGCGGCACCGACCTCGTCGCCCGGCTCAACGCCACCGGCCCGACGCCCGCCGCGACCGCCGTCCCCTCGCCCACTCCGACCCCCGCCTCCGCCTCCGCCGCCGCCACCGACGACGACTCCGGGGTCAGTGTGTGGTGGCTGGTGGGCATCGGCCTGGCCTTCGGCGCCGGTATCGGCTTCCTGCTCAGCAACCGGCGCAAGGACAAGGGCGGCCGGTGACCGCCCCCGGGCTCCTGAGCCGGCCGCCGCGACGAAGCCGCGTCCGCCGTGCGGTGGCGCTCGCCCTGCTGACCGCGCTCGCGGCGGCCGTGTCGCTCTGCGTCACGGGCACCGCGCAGGCCGCCGGGTACCGCTACTGGTCCTTCTGGGAGGGCGACGGGACGCGGTGGACGTACGCCACCCAGGGGCCGTCCCTCGTCCGCCCCGACGACGGGGCGGTCCAGGGCTTCCGGTTCGCGGTGAGCGAGGACTCCGGCGACGCGGCCCAGCCGCGCCGCGCCCCCGACTTCGCCGCCGTCTGCGGGAGCACCCCCGCGAAGGACGGCAGCAAGCGCGTGGCCCTGGTCATCGACCCCGGTACGGCGGCTGACGCCCCCGCCGGGGAGCAGCCGCCCGCGCCGCGCACCGCCTGCGCCCGGGTCGCCCCGGACGCGAGCACCGCCGAGGCGCTGGCCTCGGTCGCGAAGCCGCTGCGGTACGACAGCGCGGCGCTGCTCTGCGCCATCTCCGGCTATCCGGAGAGCGGCTGCGGCGAGCAGATCGCGGGCGACACGTCATCGGCGCCCACCGGGACGGCGACCTCCGCGAGTTCTCCGGCGACTTCGGCCGGCGGGTCGGCGGACGGTGACGGTGGTGGTCCGTCCGTCGGCGTGCTCGCCGGGATCGGTGCCGTCGTGGTCCTCGGCGCCGGCGCCGTCTTCCAGGCCCGCCGCCGGCGATGAGCCGCCTTCCCGCCGCCACGGGACGCCTGCGCGGGCTGCGCGCGCCCGGGGCGCACCGGAGCAACGCGCTGCCCGCCGGCGCGTGGTGGCTGTGGGCGCTGGGTCTGGCGACCGCCGCGTCCCGCACCACCAACCCGCTGCTGCTCGGGCTGCTGGTGGCGGTGGCGGGTTACGTGGTGGCCGCACGGCGTACGGACGCGCCGTGGGCCCGTTCGTACGGTGCGTTCGTCAAGCTGGGTCTGTTCGTCGTCGGGGTGCGGCTGCTGTTCTCGGCGTTCCTGGGGTCGTCGATCCCGGGCACGCACACCCTCTTGACGCTCCCCGAGGTGCCGCTGCCCGGTTGGGCCGAGGGCGTCCGGATCGGCGGCCGGGTGACCGGGGAGCAGATGCTCTTCTCGCTGTACGACGGGGCACGGATGGCCGCCCTGCTGATCTGTGTCGGCGCGGCCAACTCCCTCGCCAGTCCCGCCCGGTTGCTGAAGTCGCTGCCGGGCGCGCTGTACGAGGCGGGGGTCGCGGTCGTCGTCGCCATGACGTTCGCGCCGAACATGGTCGCGGACGTGGCGCGGCTGCGCACCGCCCGGCGGCTGCGGGGCCGCCCCACCGGCGGCGTCCGGGCGGTCGCCCAGATCGGTCTGCCGGTGCTGGAGGGCGCGCTGGAACGCTCGGTGGCGGTGGCCGCCTCGATGGACGCGCGCGGCTACGGACGGACCGCCCGGGTGCCCGCCCGCGTCCGGCACACCACGAACGTCCTCACCCTCGGCGGTCTGCTGGGGGTGTGCGCCGGTACGTACGGGCTGCTCGCCGCGGAGGGCGCGGTCTACGGACTGCCGCTGCTGCTGGCGGGCCTCGTCGCGGCGATGACCGGGCTGCGTCTCGGCGGGCGGCGCTCGGTGCGCACCCGGTACCGGCCCGACCGCTGGGACGCGCGGGCCTGGCTGGTGGCGGGGTCGGGCGTGCTGGTGGCCGCGGTGATGATCCGGGCGGGTTCGGTGGACCCGGCGGCGCTGCGGCCCGGCGTCGTCCCGCCGGCCCCGCCGGTGCTGCCGCTGTGGCCCGCCGCGGGCATCCTGATCGGGCTGCTGCCCGCGTTCGCCGCCCCCGTGCCGCCGCGTCCGGCTGCCGTGCCGCCGTATCCGAAGGAGGACCAGTGATCCGGTTCGAGCAGGTCTCCCTGCGGTACGAGGGCGCGGCCGGACCCACCCTGTCGGGCGTCGATCTGACCGTGCCCGAAGGGGAGCTGGTGCTGCTGGTCGGCCCTTCCGGGGTCGGCAAGTCGACGCTGCTCGGCGCGGTCCCGGGGTTGGTGCCGCACTTCACCGGCGGAACGCTGAGCGGCCGGGTGACGGTCGGCGGGCGGGACACACGCACCCACAAGCCGCGTGAACTCGCCGATCTGGTGGGCACGGTGGGCCAGGACCCGTCCGCGCACTTCGTGACCGACACCGTGGAGGACGAACTCGCCTACGGCATGGAGTCGTTGGGGCTCGCCCCGGACGTGATGCGCCGCCGGGTGGAGGAGACCCTCGATCTGCTGGGGCTCGCGGAGCTGCGGGAGAGGCCGATCGCCACGCTCTCCGGCGGCCAGCGGCAGCGGGTCGCGATCGGTTCGGTGCTGACCCCGCACCCGAAGGTGCTGGTGCTCGACGAACCGACCTCGGCGCTGGACCCGGCGGCGGCCGAGGAGGTCCTCGCGGTGCTCCAGCGCCTCGTGCACGACCTGGGCACGACCGTGCTGATGGCCGAGCACCGGCTGGAGCGCGTGGTGCAGTACGCGGACCGGGTCGTGCTGCTGCCCGCGCCCGGTGCCGCGCCGATCGTCGGCGCACCGGCACAGGTCATGGCCGTCTCGCCGGTCCGGCCGCCCGTCGCCGAACTGGGGCTGCTGGCGGGCTGGGACCCGCTGCCGCTCTCCGTACGCGACGCGAGGCGGCGGGCGGACGGACTGCGGGAGCGGCTGGCCGACCGGTCGCCCGCAGGTCCGGCGCCGTCGTCCGTACGGCCTGCGGACCTCGCGCCCGGCGCGGACGGCGCGCACGCTCCCGCTTCATGGAATCCCGCTCCGGCGCCCGCGCCGCGTACCGGTCTCTTCGGACTCCGGCGTGCGCGCCGGGCACGTGCCACCGGCCCCGCGGCCGTTCCCGGCCCCGCGGAGCCCCTGGCCCGGACCGAGGGACTCGGGGTGCGGCGCGGCCGGGTGGAGGCGCTGCGCGCGGTGACCCTGGACGTCCGGGCCGGCGAGACCGTGGCCCTGATGGGCCGCAACGGCGCCGGGAAGTCCACCCTGCTCGGGGCGCTCGTCGGCATGGTCCCGCCCACCGCCGGGCGGGTCCGGGTGGGCGGCCTGGAGCCGTCCCGTACGGACCCGCGCACGATGGTGCGCCGGGTCGGGCTGGTGCCGCAGGAGCCCCGCGACCTGCTGTACGCGGAGACGGTCGCCGCCGAGTGCGCGGCGGCCGACGCCGACGCGGGCGCTCCGGCGGGCAGCTGCCGGGCCCTCGTCTCCCGTCTGCTGCCCGGAGTGCCGGACGGCACCCACCCCCGCGACCTCTCCGAGGGCCAGCGGCTGACCCTGGCACTGGCCCTCGTCCTCACCGCGCGACCGCCGCTGATCCTGCTGGACGAGCCGACCCGGGGTCTCGACTACGCGGCCAAGTCCCGGCTTGTCGGGGTGCTCCGCTCGCTGGCGGCCGAGGGGCACGCGATCGTCCTGGCCACCCACGACGTGGAGCTGGCGGCGGAACTCGCGGACCGGGTGGTGATCCTGGCCGGCGGGGAGGTCGTCGCGGACGGCCCGACCCGGCAGGTCGTGGTCTCCTCCCCCGCGTACGCCCCGCAGACGGCGAAGATCCTCGCCCCGCAGGAGTGGCTCACCGTGAGCCAGGTCCGCACGGCGCTGGAGGCAGGCGCATGACCGGCATCACGCTCCCGGACGGCGAGAAGGCCGAGCAGGTCCGCCCGGCCCGTGCGGTCCGGCTGGGGCCGCGTTCGGTCGTGGCGCTGGTGCTGGTGAGCGCGGTGGGGGTGGCGGCCTTCGGCTGGCCGCTGCTCGCCGGGCCCTCGTTCGGCACCGCCCATGCGGCGGACGCGCCCTGGCTGTTCGGCGCACTGCTGCCGCTGCTGGTGGCGGTGGCCGTGGCGACGATCGCGGACGCCGGCCTTGACGCGAAGGCGGTCGCGATGCTCGGGGTGCTCGCGGCGGTCGGCGCCGCCCTGCGCCCGCTGGGCGCGGGGACGGCCGGGCTGGAACCGATGTTCTTCCTGATGGTGCTCAGCGGGCGGGTGCTCGGGCCCGGCTTCGGCTTCGTGCTGGGCGCGGTGACGATGTTCGCGTCGGCGCTGCTCACCGGCGGGGTGGGGCCGTGGATGCCGTTCCAGATGCTGTCGATGGCCTGGTTCACCATGGGCGCGGGGCTCCTGCCGGGGCCGGAGCGGCTGCGCGGCAGGGCGGAGACCGCTCTGCTCGCGGCGTACGGCGCGCTGGCCTCGCTGCTCTACGGCACGGTGATGAACCTCTACGGCTGGACGATCGTGCCCGGCCTCGGCTCGGGCATCTCCTTCGTGGCGGGCGACCCGGTGCACGAGAACCTGGTCCGCTTCCTGGCGTACTGCCTGACCACCTCGCTCGGCTGGGACCTGGGCCGGGCGGCCCTGACCGTGGTGCTGACGCTCGCCGTGGGGCCGGTGCTCCTGCGGGCACTCCGCCGCGCGACACGGCGTGCCTCCTTCGAGGCCCGGGTCACATTCGAGGGTCCCGGCGGAGTGAGGACAGCCACAGGTACTTGGTCCTCCCCCAAGCCGGATAGTAGAGACGCCGAGGTCTGAACCCGCCCCCGCACGACCCCTTCGACCTGGCTCGACTCCCGTATGTCCGGGTTCGGGACCTAGGGCCCGGAGTCCGAGTGCGGGTCGTACGGGGGGCCTGCGGGGGGTCATTGCATCCGCCGGACGGCGGGGCTAACCATGGTTCTCGTCGCCGAACACCTCGGTGGCCCGCTCGACCGTCATCAGGTCACCAGGGCCCAGGTGGGGACGCCCGGATCACTCACAGAACCGGCCCGCGACGCCACCTGCCCCCGACGTTAGGTTTCTACGTGTCGTTCGCCAGTCGTTTCCTCGCCCAGCCCCGTATCGCAGGCCGCAAGACCGTCCTCGCCGGTGCCGCCGTACTCCTCGGTGGCAGTGGTCTGGCCCTCGGCGCCGGTACGGCGTCCGCCGCCACGCCCACCGCGACGACCGCAGCGTCCTCCGCGCAGGCCACGGCGAAGCAGATGATCGGTGACAGCGCCCAGTTCCAGTGCTTCAGCAACATCGTCTCGCACGAGAGCGGCTGGAACCCGAGCGCCACCAACGCTTCCTCCGGCGCGTACGGCCTGGTCCAGGCCCTGCCCGCCTCCAAGATGTCCTCCGCCGGTTCCGACTGGCAGACCAACCCCGCCACGCAGATCAAGTGGGGTCTGAACTACATGAACGAGCGCTACGGCAGCCCGTGCGGCGCCTGGGACTTCTGGCAGGCCAACAGCTGGTACTGAGCCGGCCCGCCCAGCAGCCCGCGTGACGAAGCCCGGGCCGGGACCTCTTTCACCGAGG
>NZ_JBHWZJ010000165.1:0-15561 GCF_042728415.1 Streptomyces sp. NPDC060198
ACCCGGACCGGGTGCGGCGGCCTTCCTCGTTTCCGGGCCGCCCGTGACCGTGCGGCGAGCCGTCAGCCGACGGATGCCCCCGAACCCGCCGCCGCGGCCGTCCGCCGCCCGAGGGCGAGGGTGCGGTGCGCGGCGGCGGCCACCGCCGCGTCCACGAACCGGCCGTCCGGGAGCGCGAGCGCGCCCGCGTCCGTACGGGCCGCGGCCACGATCTCCTCGGCGGCCTCCAGCTCCTGGTCGGTCGGCCGGAAGGCCCGCTCGATCACCGGCAACTGCCGGGGGTGGATCGCCGCCCGCCCCAGCATCCCGAGCGCCCGACCCCGGCCGCACGAGGCCCACAGCCCGTCCAGATCGCGCACGTCGGGGAAGACCGACTGCGTCGGTGGCTCCAGCCCGGCCGCCCGCGCCGCCACCACGATCCGGCTGCGCGACCAGTCGAGCCCGACGTCGTCCCGCACACCCAGATCGGCGCGGAGGTCCGACTCCCCGAGCGCGATGCCCCGCACGTCGTGGTGGGCCGAGGCGATGGAGTACGCGTGTTCGATCGCGAGCGCCGATTCGAGCAGGGGATAGAGCGCAACCCCGGGGGCCAGGGCCGCCACGTGGTGCACGGACACCGCGTGCGTGATCTTGGGGAGCCGTATCCCGGACAGCCCGGGCAGCCCCGCCAGAGCCCGCACATCGTCCTCCCCGTGCACCCGTACATGGACCGGTACGGCGTCCTCGGCCGTGGTCACCGGGTCGGTGAGCAGCTCGGCGGTGGCCGACCGGGCGTACTCCTTGCGGCCCGGGGCGACCGCGTCTTCCAGGTCCACGATCACCACGTCCGCCCCGGCACCCAGCGCCTTGAGCACCACCTCCGGCCGGTCGCCGGGCACGTACAGCCAGGTCAGCGGCACCGGACTGGTGTCGTACGGGTCGTGCGCGCCTTGGGGGGAGCTGTCGCCGGGCGGGACTGACGCGGCGGCGCGGGGCCGCGCCTCGGCCGCCGTCACAGCGCCCCCTCGGAGCGCAGCGCCTCGATCCGCTCGCCGGACAGGCCCAGCTCGTGGAGGATCTCCTCGGTGTCGGCCCCGTGCGGGCGGCCCGCCCACCGGATGGAGCCCGGTGTCTCCGAGAGCCGGAAGAGGACGTTCTGCATCCGCAGCGGCCCCAGCTCCGGGTCGTCCACCTCGGTGACGCTGTCGAGTGCCCGGTACTGCGGGTCCTCCATCACGTCCCGCACGTCGTAGATCGGGGCGATGGCCGCTTCCGCCTTCTCGAACTCGGCGAGCGCGTCGTCCCGGGTGTGCCGGGAGATCCACGACCCGACCGCCCCGTCCAGCTCGTCCGCGTGCTCCGCCCGGGTCGCGCCCGACGCGAACCACGGCTCGTCGATCAGCTCGGGGCGTCCGACCAGCCGCATGACCCGCTCGGCGATCGACTGCGCCGAGGTCGAGACGGCGACCCACTGGCCGTCCGAGGTGCGGTAGGTGTTGCGCGGGGCGTTGTTGCGCGAGCGGTTGCCGGTGCGCTGCTGGACGTGGCCGAGCTGGTCGAACCAGAGCGGCTGCGGCCCCAGCACCGTCAGGATCGGCTCGATGATCGCCATGTCGACCACCTGCCCCCGGCCGGTGCGGTCGCGCCCGGAGAGCGCCGCCATCACGGCGTACGCGGTGGCGAGCGCCGCGATCGAGTCGGCGAGGCCGAACGGCGGCAGCGTCGGCGGCCCCTCCGGCTCCCCGGTGATCGACGCGAAACCGCTCATCGCCTCGGCGAGCGTCCCGAACCCGGGCCGGTGCGAGTACGGGCCGAACTGCCCGAAGGCCGTCACCCGGGTCAGCACCAGCCGGGGGTTGACCGCCTCCAGCTCCTCCCAGCCGAGGCCCCAGCGCTCCAGGGTGCCGGGCCGGAAGTTCTCGATGATCACATCGCTCTCGGCTGCCAGCCGCAGCAGCACCTCGCGCCCGCCGGGGCTGGACAGGTCCAGGGTGAGGTTGCGCTTGTTGCGGCCGAGCAGTTTCCACCAGAGACCGACCCCTTCCTTCGCGGGGCCGTGGCCGCGCGAAGGGTCGGGTTTGCGCGGATGCTCGACCTTGATCACCTCGGCGCCGAAGTCACCGAGCATGGTCGCCGCGAGCGGACCGGCGAAGAGGGTGGCGAGATCGAGGACCCGCAGGCCCGACAGAGGAGTGGGGGTGGGAGTGGTCCCGGAATCGGTCATGAGGCATCGATCTCGCTTCGGTAGGGCATGGAGGTGGAGGCGCCCGGCTTCTGGACGTAGAGGGCGGCGGCCGAGGACGCCCGGGCGACCGCCTTGTCGGCCAGCCGTCCCTCGCCGAGGGCCACGGCCGGCGTCCCGAGGAAGGTGGCGCCCGCGGACGGCGCCACTTTCGGCACACGCCCCAGCGCGGTGACCGTGCCGTTCGCTCCCGGCACCACCACGATCGGCTCGGCACCGGTGTCGTCGACCACGACGTGCGCCGTGCCGCCGGCGCTCTCGGCCGTACGCACGAGAGCGGTGCCGGCCCCCGAGCTCGTCAGGACGCCCCGCAGCCGTGAGCCGTACGCGTCGGCGGCGACCGCGCCGGCCCTCGTGACCTCCCCGCCCGCCCGCGCGGCGGCCACCGCCTGATGGGCGCCCTTGCCGCCGGGCACGGTACGGAACTCCTTCCCGGCGACGGTCTCGCCGAGTACCGGCGCCCGTGCGGCGTAGGCGACCGGATCCATGGTGATGCTGCCGAGCACCGTGATGCGGGTCATGGGGTCAGTGCCTCCTGATAGGTCATATCGGCGAGGGTGTCGAAGCCGGTGCCGTCGAAACCCGCCACCGTGGTGGCGAGCCGGTTCTTCAGCGGGGCGGTCCAGTGGCCGGGCAGCGCGTCCGGGTGGCCCGCCAGCAGCCCGGCGAGCGACCCGGCGGTCGCCCCGTTCGAGTCGGTGTCCCAGCCGCCCATCACGGCGTTGCCGACCGAGCGGGTGAAGTCGCCGTCGGCGTGGGTGAGGGCGGCGGCGAGCAGCGCCGCGTTGGGCAGCACGTGCACCCAGTGGTGGGTGGCGGCGTAGACCTCGTGCAGCCGGTCGACGACCGCGTCGAAGCCGCCCGCAGCCCGGCCCGCCCGTGCCGCCTCGGCCGTGTCGATGCCGAGGCGTACCGCGCGGGCGTACCGGGACCCGGGCGGCACCACGCGCAGACCGGCGGCCAGACACCCGTGCACGTCGCTCGCCCCGCCGGCCGCTTCGGCCAGCGCCGCCGCGGTGAACATCGCCCCGTACACGCCGTTCGCCGTGTGGGTGAGCACCGCGTCCCGGTGCGCCTGCTCCGCCGCCGCGCCCGGATCGCCGGGGCAGGTCCAGCCGTGCACGTCGGCGCGGATCTGGGCGCCGATCCACTCCCGGAACGGGTTGCGGTACCGGGCCGTGAGCGGCGGCTCCACCCCGTCCAGCAGGTTGCGGTAGGCGATCCGCTCGGCGGTGAAGGTCCGGCCGGCCGGCAGTTCGTCCAGCCAGAGCCGCGCGAGGTCGTCGGTGGTGAAGCCGCGGCCGTGACGGTGGAGCAGCAACAGCGTCAGCAGAGGGAAGTTGAGGTCGTCGTCCTCCGGCATCCCGTCGATGTTCTCCGCCAGCGAGGTGGGGGCGGAGCGGCGGTTCCAGGGGTGGGCGGAGAGCAGCCCGTCCGGCACGCCCCGGGCGGTGAACCAGTCGGTGAGCGGCCAGTTGCCGCTCGCCCGGCCGAGTGCGCGGATGCCCTCCAGCGGCAGCTTCTCCACCGGCTTGCCGAGCAGACAGCCCGCCGCCCGGCCCAGCCATCCGGCGTGCAGCCGGGCCAGGTCCGGCGCGGGACGGGCGGCCGGCGGGGCGGGCCACCGCGGGCAGAGCGCCCGTACGGCCGCCAGCCCGGTGGGTTCCTCCGCCGCCAACGGGCTTTCCAGCAGAGCGAGTTCATCGAGCAACCGCTCGGCGAGGGCGCGCAGCCGGGGTGGTGCGGGTACCTCCGAGACCCCGGCCCGCTCCGGTGCGGGTGGACCCCCGGCCGCGTACCACCGCCCGGCGATCCGTGAGGCGTCCCGGCCGTCCTGTTCCGCCTGGCGCAGTTCGTGCCCGATCAGGTCCTCGGGCTGGACCCAGGTCAGCCGTACGTTCACCGCCCACCCGCCAGCACCGCGAAGGCCGCCTCGTGGGCGCGGCGGCGGGCGGTGTCGGCGGCGAACACCTCGCGCGCCACCGCCGTCAGCGTGCGCGCCGGGGCGTGCAGGTCGAGCCGGCTCGCCTCGGCGACCGTCTTCGCCCACTCCTCGGGCACCGCCGTCTCGCCGTGGAGCGCGCCGACGATCGCCCCGCTCATGGTGGCGATCGAGTCGCAGTCCCGCCCGTAGTTGACGGAACCCAGCACCGTACGGCGGTAGTCACCGCCACCGGCGAGCAGCATGCCCAGGGCGACGGGCAGTTCCTCGATGGAGTGCAGCCGCGACGGCCGACGGGCGCCGAGTGAGGGGGAACGGTAGTCGGGGCCGACCGTGTCGAAGGGGGCCACCGCCTCCCGGAGCGGCACCAGCGCCGACTCGGGGTCACCGTGCCGGGCCGCCTCCTCGCACACCGCCTCGATCGCCGCGCGGGTACCGTCCTTGGCGAGCGCCAGGCACGCCTCGACCACCGAGACCGGCGTGGCACCCGGCACGCAGGCCGCCGCGACGGCCGCCGCGAACACCCCGGCCGCCTCCCGGCCGTAACTGGACTGGTGCGGCGCCGCGACCTCCAGCGCCTCCGCGTACGCCGCCTCCGGATGCGCCGCGTTGACCAGCCCGACCGGCGCCATGTACATCGCGGCCCCGCAGTTGACGATGTTTCCGCTGCCCGCCTCGCGCGGATCGACGTGCCCGTAGTGCACCCGCGCCACGAGCCACTTCTCCGCGAGGAAGATCCGCTGGAGCGGCAGCGCTTCCGCCTCCAGCTCCGGAATCCAGCGCGGGGTGGAGATCAGGTCCGGGACCAGGTGCGTGGCGACGGAGTACGCGTCCAGGTGGTCGCGGACCGCGTCGTACACCCGCACCAGCGCGTGGGTCATCAAGGTGTCGTCGGTGACGTGCCCATCGCCCTTGTGGTACGGGGCGATCGGGCGGGCGGTGCGCCAGTCGTCGCCGTACCAGGGGCCGACGATCCCGTGCACCCGCCCGCCGTGCCGTTCCGCGATCTGCTCGGAGGTCCAGCCCTCGACCGGCCCCCCGAGCGCGTCGCCGACGGCGGCGCCGACGAGGGCTCCGCTCACACGTTCATCGAGGGAAAGCGTGTCCGATACGGGGTGTTGAGTACTCGCTGTGGGGATCATGGCTGAATTGTCCACCCGTGGCGGCCTGTTCCGTGGCTGCGAGCAGCCCGGCGAGTTCGATCAGATCGGTGCCCGCGAGCCGGGGCAGCGCGCACCCGGCGAGCGTCCGGCAGGCTTCCCGCCACCCGGCCGGTACGGTCCGGATGCCGCCGAGCGTCCCGGTCAGCGCCCCGGCGAGCGCGGGCGCCGAGTCCGCGACCCGGGACAGACAGGCCGCCGCCGGGACCGCCTGGGCGATCTGGCCCCGCGCCGCGGTGGTCAGCGCGAGCGCCACCGGTACCGTCTCGGCGGCCGCGATCCCGTAGCTGTAGACGTGGTCCACGATCTGGTGCTCCAGCACCGGGACGAGCGAGAAGGCCCCTGCGGGCTCGTCCGCGAACTCCCGTGCGAGGCGCACCGCGTGCACCGCGTTGCGCGCGATCTCGGTGCCCTCGGGAAGCTGCGCGAGCGCCGCGTCCACCACCGCTCTCACGTCCGCCCCGGCGAGCGCCTCGGCGACGGCGGCGGCGATGGCCCGCGCACCGTGCACCCCGTCGCCGTCCTGCGTGTACCGGGCGTCGAACTCGGCGAGCGCCGCGGCGGCGGCCGGATCGCCCGGATGCACCACCGCGAGCACCGCGGCCCGGACACAGGCGGCGTCGTCGAAGTAGTGCGGGTTGTCGTGCCCGGTGGCGGGGGGCCGCAGCCCGGCGGCGAGATTGCCGAGGCCCGCGCGCACCGAGATCCGGGCGCGCAGCGGCAGCACCGCCGCCTCCACCTCGGGTGCCCGCTCACTGGCCGCCGCGACCTTGGCGGCCAGCGCGTTCCAGGCGCGGTCCACGGCGTCCCGCATCCGGCGGGAGGGGGCGAGCCCGTGCGCCTCGTCGGCCGCCGCCGCGAGCACCGTACCCGCGGCGAACGCGGCCCACTCGGCGTCGTCCGAAGGGCCCAGCCGCAGTGGTTCCGGCGGCTGGTTCAGTGCGATCGGCACCGGCAGCGTGGTCGTCGCGTTCTGCTCGGCGAAGGTGTCCAGCTCCCGGGTGAGCCGCCGGGTCCACTCGGGCATCCGGGCCGCCCGGTGCCGGGCGGCGGGCCAGCCGGCCGCGTCCCCGGCGGCGAGCCCCAGCAGCAGGCCCTCGATCCGCGCACGCCGGGTCGTCTCCGGCTGCTCCGTGCCGGCGCGGCTCGCGTCGGCGCTTTCGGGGAGTGCCCCGTCCGTGGCCGCCGCGGTCATCGGAGCACGCCTTCCGCGTGGAGCAGAGCCACCGGCACCGACTCGTCCACCGGCCCGTGCGCGGCGTCCACCGCCTCCCTGCCCGGCGGTGTGGCCCCGGCCGCCACCGGTGCGTCCGGCACACCCGCCGGGTCGCCCGCGGTCAGCAGTTCCGCGATGTCCAGTACGTGGTAGCCCCGCATCGACGGCAGGCAGCTGCCGCGCACCGGGCCGATCGCGGTGGCCCACTCCGGGGGGATCGCCGCCGCCCCCTGCCAGGCCCCGGCCAGCGCGCCCGCCACCGCCGCCGTGGTGTCGGCGTCCCGCCCCATGTTGACCGCCATCAGCACGGCCGTACGGAAGTCGCCGCGCGCGGCCGTGAAGGCGCCGAACGCCAGGCCCACCGCCTCCGGCGCCAGGTCCGTCCACGGGTAGCCGCCGATCACCACCGCCGACCGCACGGCGCGCTCGGCCGTCAGCCGGTCCGGGTAGGCGCGCCCCGCGGCGGTCACCGCCCGGCGCAGGGAGCGCGCGGTCCACGAGTCCATCGGCACCACCGACAGCGCCGCCGCGATCACCGAGGCGGGGCCCGCCCCGACCATCGCCGCCGCCACCCCGGCCGCGACCGCCTGGCCGCCGTAGATGCCCTCGCCGTCGTGGCTGACCTGCCCGTCGATCGCCACCAGCCGGGCCGCCTCGGCGGGCCGTCCGGCCGCGAACACCCCGAACGGGGCCGCCCGCATCGCCAGCCCGTCGCTCCAGGCGTGCCGGTGCTGCGCGGAGATCGGCGCGGCCAGCCCCCGGCGGAGGTTCTCCAGGGTGCCGCGCTCGCTGAACCCCGCGCCCCGGAAGGGCCCTTCGTCCAGATCGGCGATCCAGTGGTGCCAGGCCCGGTCCACGTCGGCGACGGTGAGCGCCGAACCGTGACGGGCCAGCAACAGCCCGGAGAAGATCGCGTACTCGGTGTCGTCCGTCCCCGCCGGGTCCTCGCTGACGAAGCCCTCGATCCGGCCCCAGCGGGCGCGGATCTGTGACGGTCTCAGGTTCTCCGCCGGGGCACCCAGCGCGTCCCCGACGGCCAGCCCGAGCAGTGCGCCCCGGGCCCGGTCCTTGCCCGTGATCGGTTCCATCGAACGACCCTTCGTCCGTACACGATTTCCCCCTCTCCGATCTGTCCCACGCCCGGCGGGCGGGAAGGCTGACAACCGGAATAAAAGGGCCATGCGGATGAACCTAGACGAAACGGAGTGAGGAGCTGGACGGAGGAACGGGAAATCCCGGCGGGGCAAGGCGCCGTCTTTCGAAGTCCCACCCGAAAGGATGACGAGCACCATCGGTGCGGCAGCCGGACGGGTGAACGGGGACGGACCCTTCCGAAAGGTGCTCGTGAAGATGCCGGAAGGTGCGCGCGAGGGCTCCGGAAGGTGTGCGCGAACCCCGGAAAGGAAGGTGAGCCATGCCTGTCCTGCCTGGTCAGAGCGGTGGTAAGTACGGCCTGCCTTGCTGGCGGGCGCCGATTTTCGTGCGTACTTTCGATGCTGCCGGGCGGTGGCGGAGGGGCTGCGGAACCGCCGGCGGATCTGGGGAGCACCGTGTCCATCATCGAGACCGACGCCGCACTGCACGAGGCGCACCGCGACAACCACACCCACCGGGACGTCAACGGTGGCTGGCTACGCCCCGCCGTCTTCGGTGCCATGGACGGCCTGGTCTCGAACCTCGCGCTGATGACGGGTGTCGCGGGCGGCGACGTCTCACACCGGACCATCGTCATCACGGGGCTGGCCGGCCTCGCGGCCGGAGCGTTCTCCATGGCGGCCGGCGAATACACCTCGGTCGCCTCCCAGCGGGAGCTGGTGGAGGCCGAACTCGACGTGGAGCGGCGCGAGTTGCGCAAGCATCCGTACGACGAGATGCGCGAGCTGGCGGACCTGTACGTCTCACGGGGCGTCGAGCCGAAGCTGGCCGCCGAGGTCGCGCGGCAGCTGTCCGAGGACCCGGAGCAGGCCCTGGAGATCCACGCCCGCGAAGAGCTCGGCATCGATCCCGGCGACCTTCCGTCGCCGCTCGTGGCCGCCGGTTCCTCGTTCGCGGCCTTCGCGCTCGGTGCCCTGCTGCCGCTGCTGCCGTACCTGCTCGGCGCGACCGCGCTCTGGCCCGCCGTCCTGCTGGCCCTCCTCGGCCTCTTCGGCTGCGGTGCGGTGGTGGCCCGGGTGACGGCCCGCAGCTGGTGGTTCAGCGGGCTGCGACAGCTGGCGCTGGGCGGCGGCGCTGCCGCGCTCACCTACGGGCTCGGGGGAGTCTTCGGGGTGGCGGTCGGCGGCTGACCTGCGAGTCCGTCCCGAAGTCGGGGTCCGCGACCGGCGGTGGGCCCGGTGGCGCGGACCGCCCGACGGCGGTCGCCGGGGCGTTTCCGGGCGCCCCGGGACCGCCCAACGGGCCGTCGCCCCGCGGGTACACGTCCGGTTCACCCGTACGGCCCCATTCATACGGCGACCCGGAAAGCAACCCGCAACACCCCGGAAACGCGTGTGACGTACGTCCTGGTTTCCGCTACTGGGCGGATGAGGCTTGCGCAACGTAAAATGAGAGCCTATGCACGACACCACATAAGTAATCGTTACTTCCTGGTTTCGATCGCATGGCCGCCGGGCATGAGCCTCAGACACCGCAGGCAACGACGCCTGCGCTCTGCGGCTCCCCGGGCGTTGATCTCTCCGACTGCGACCCCATCCTTCGCGATGCCACGTCCGCATGTTGGAACGGGCCTTCCGCTCAGCGAGAAGCGCCCCATCATGTAACCTGCACGAAATTTCGCAGAGGGCCAACGTCGTCCCTCGGCAATGCATATGCCACGACGACGACGGGAGAGCCGATGCGCATCCACGCCTGGTCGCCCATGGACGGTCGCCCCGCCCAGCAGGGGATGTACGACCCCCGTAACGAGCACGACGCCTGCGGCGTCGGGTTCGTCGCCACCCTGACCGGTGTGGCCAGCCACGCGCTGGTCGAGCAGGCGCTGACCGTACTGCGCAACCTCGAACACCGCGGCGCCACCGGCTCCGAGCCCGACTCCGGCGACGGCGCCGGCATCCTCCTCCAGGTCCCCGACGCCTTCCTCCGCGAAGAGACCGGCTTCGACCTCCCCGAAGCCGGCGCGTACGCCGTCGGCATCGCCTTCCTCCCCGCCGACGGCTCCACGGACGCCGTCGAGGAGATCGAGAAGATCGCCGGCGAAGAGGGCCTCGACGTCCTCGGCTGGCGAGAGGTCCCCGTCGCCCCCGGCCTCCTCGGCAAGGGCGCCCGCGCCACCATGCCCGAGTTCCGTCAGCTCTTCGTGGCCGACGGCACCAGCACCGGCATCGCCCTGGACCGCAAGGCCTTCGTCCTGCGCAAGCGTGCCGAGCGGGAGGCCGGTGTCTACTTCCCGTCGCTCTCCGCCCGCACCCTCGTCTACAAGGGCATGCTCACCACCGGGCAGCTGGAGCCGTTCTTCCCCGACCTGTCCGACCGCCGGTTCGCCACGGCCGTCGCACTCGTCCACTCCCGCTTCTCCACCAACACCTTCCCCAGCTGGCCGCTGGCACACCCGTACCGCTTCGTCGCCCACAACGGCGAGATCAACACGGTCAAGGGCAACCGCAACTGGATGAAGGCCCGCGAGTCGCAGCTCGCCTCCGGACTCTTCGGGGACGCCGCGCTCGACCGCATCTTCCCCGTCTGCACCCCGGACGCCTCCGACTCGGCCTCCTTCGACGAGGTCCTGGAGCTGCTCCACCTCGGCGGACGCTCGCTGCCCCACTCGGTGCTGATGATGGTCCCCGAGGCGTGGGAGAACCACGACTCCATGGCCCCGGCCCGCCGCGCGTTCTACCAGTACCACTCCACGATGATGGAGCCCTGGGACGGACCCGCCTGCGTCACCTTCACCGACGGCACCCAGGTCGGCGCGGTCCTCGACCGCAACGGACTGCGCCCCGGCCGCTACTGGGTCACCGACGAGGGCCTCGTCGTCCTCTCCTCCGAGGTCGGCGTCCTCGACATCGACCCCGCCAAGGTCGTCCGCAAGGGCCGCCTCCAGCCCGGCAAGATGTTCCTCGTCGACACCGCCGAGCACCGCATCATCGAAGACGACGAGATCAAGGACGGCCTCGCGGGCGAGCAGCCCTACGAGGAGTGGCTGGAGACCGGCGAGATCGAACTCGGCGACCTCCCCGAGCGCGAGCACATCGTGCACACCCACGCCTCGGTCACCCGCCGCCAGCAGACCTTCGGCTACACCGAGGAAGAGCTCCGCGTCATCCTCGCCCCGATGGCCCGCACCGCCGGTGAACCGCTCGGCTCCATGGGCACCGACTCGCCGATCGCCGCGCTCTCCGCCCGGCCCCGGCTGCTCTTCGACTACTTCACCCAGCTCTTCGCCCAGGTCACCAACCCGCCGCTGGACGCCATCCGCGAGGAGCTCGTCACCTCGCTGCGCTCCTCGCTCGGCCCCCAGGGCAACATCCTGGAGCCGACCGCCGCGACCTGCCGCAGCGTCACGCTGCCGTTCCCGGTGATCGACAACGACGAGCTCGCCAAGCTGATACACATCAACGCCGACGGCGACATGCCGGGCATGAAGGCCGCCACCCTCGCCGGCCTCTACCGCGTCAGCGGCGGCGGCGACGCCCTCGCCGCCCGCATCGAGGCCATCTGCACCGAGGTCGACACCGCCATCGAGGACGGCGCCCGCCTCATCGTCCTCTCCGACCGGCACTCCGACGCCGAGCACGCGCCGATCCCGTCGCTGCTGCTCACCTCCGCCGTCCACCACCACCTCATCCGCACCAAGCAGCGCACCCAGGTGGGCCTGCTGGTCGAGGCCGGTGACGTCCGCGAGGTCCACCACGTCGCCCTGCTGATCGGTTACGGCGCCGCCGCCGTCAACCCGTACCTCGCCATGGAGTCCGTCGAGGACCTCGTCCGCGCCGGCACGTTCATCGAGGGCATCGAGGCCGAGCAGGCCATCCGCAACCTGATCTACGCCCTCGGCAAGGGCGTCCTCAAGGTCATGTCGAAGATGGGCATCTCCACCGTCGCCTCCTACCGCGGCGCCCAGGTCTTCGAGGCCGTCGGCCTCGACGAGGCCTTCGTCGCGACGTACTTCAACGGCACCGCCACCAAGATCGGCGGCGCCGGCCTCGACGTCGTCGCCAAGGAGGTCGCCGCCCGGCACACCAAGGCGTACCCCGCCTCCGGCATCGCGGCCTCGCACCGCGCGCTGGAGATCGGCGGCGAATACCAGTGGCGCCGCGAGGGCGAACCGCACCTGTTCGACCCGGAGACGGTCTTCCGCCTCCAGCACGCCACCCGCAACCGCCGGTACGACATCTTCAAGAAGTACACGGACCGGGTGAACGAGCAGTCCGAGCGGCTGATGACGCTCCGCGGCCTGTTCGGCTTCAAGTCCGACCGCGCCCCGATCTCCGTCGACGAGGTCGAGTCGGTCGCCGACATCGTCCAGCGCTTCTCCACCGGCGCCATGTCGTACGGCTCGATCTCCCGCGAGGCGCACGAGACGCTCGCCATCGCGATGAACCAGCTCGGCGCCAAGTCCAACACCGGCGAAGGCGGCGAGGACTCCGACCGTCTGCACGACCCGGCACGCCGCTCGGCCATCAAGCAGGTCGCCTCCGGCCGCTTCGGTGTCACCAGCGAGTACCTCGTCCACGCCGACGACATCCAGATCAAGATGGCGCAGGGCGCCAAGCCCGGCGAGGGCGGCCAGCTGCCCGGCCACAAGGTCTACCCCTGGGTCGCCAAGACCCGGCACTCCACCCCGGGCGTCGGCCTCATCTCGCCGCCGCCTCACCACGACATCTACTCCATCGAGGACCTGGCTCAGCTGATCCACGACCTCAAGAACGCCAACCCGGCGGCCCGCATCCACGTGAAGCTGGTCTCCGAAGTCGGCGTCGGAACGGTCGCGGCCGGTGTGTCCAAGGCCCACGCGGACGTCGTCCTCATCTCCGGCCACGACGGCGGAACGGGCGCCTCCCCGCTCACCTCGCTCAAGCACGCGGGCGGCCCCTGGGAGCTCGGCCTCGCCGAGACCCAGCAGACGCTGCTCCTCAACGGCCTGCGCGACCGCATCGTCGTGCAGACCGACGGCCAGCTCAAGACCGGCCGCGACGTCGTCATCGCCGCACTGCTGGGCGCCGAGGAGTTCGGTTTCGCGACCGCCCCGCTCGTCGTCTCCGGCTGCGTCATGATGCGCGTCTGCCACCTCGACACCTGCCCGGTCGGCATCGCCACGCAGAACCCCGTGCTGCGCGACCGCTTCTCCGGCAAGGCCGAGTACGTCGTGAACTTCTTCCGGTTCATCGCCGAGGAGGTCCGCGAGATCCTCGCCGAGCTGGGCTTCCGCACGATCGAAGAGGCGGTCGGCCACGCCGAGCTCCTCGACACCGACCGGGCGATCACCCACTGGAAGGCCCAGGGCCTCGACCTGGCGCCGCTGTTCCACGTGCCCGAGCTCCCCGAGGGCGCGGTCCGCCACCGGATCAACGAGCAGGACCACGGTCTCGCCAAGGCGCTCGACAACGAGCTGATCAAGCTCGCCGCCGACGCGCTCGGCGCCGACAGCGCGGAAGCCGCCCAGCCGGTCCGCGCCCAGGTCGCCATCCGCAACATCAACCGCACCGTCGGTACGATGCTCGGCCACGAGGTCACGAAGAAGTTCGGCGGTGCGGGCCTGCCCGAGAACACCATCGACATCACCTTCACCGGCTCGGCCGGCCAGTCCTTCGGCGCCTTCCTCCCGGCCGGTGTCACGCTGCGCCTGGAGGGCGACGCCAACGACTACGTCGGCAAGGGCCTCTCCGGCGGCCGCGTCGTGGTCCGTCCGGACCGCGGCGCCGACCACCTCGCCGAGTACTCCACCATCGCGGGCAACACCATCGGCTACGGCGCCACCGGCGGCGAGCTGTTCCTGCGGGGCCGCACCGGCGAACGCTTCTGCGTCCGCAACTCCGGGGCCACCGTCGTCTCCGAAGGCGTGGGCGACCACGGCTGCGAGTACATGACCGGCGGCCACGCGGTCGTCCTCGGCGAGACCGGCCGCAACTTCGCGGCCGGCATGTCCGGCGGTGTCGCGTACGTCGTCGACCTGGACCGAGACAACGTCAACCCGGGCAGCCGCGGCGCGGTCGAGGAACTCTCCGAGGCCGACGGCCAGTGGCTGCACGACGTCGTGCGCCGCCACCAGGAGGAGACCGGCTCGACCGTCGCCGAGAAGCTCCTCGCCGAGTGGGCCACCTCGGTGACCCGCTTCAGCAAGATCATCCCGTCCACCTACAAGGCAGTGCTCGCCGCCAAGGACGCCGCTGAGCTCGCCGGTCTCTCCGAGCAGGAGACCACCGAGAAGATGATGGAGGCGGCGACCAATGGCTGACCCCAAGGGCTTCCTGACCACCGGGCGCGAGGTCGCGAAGACCCGCCCCGTGGGAGAGCGCGTCAAGGACTGGAACGAGGTCTACGTTCCGGGCTCCCTGCTCCCCATCATCAGCAAGCAGGCCGGCCGCTGCATGGACTGCGGCATCCCGTTCTGCCACAACGGCTGTCCGCTCGGAAACCTCATCCCCGAGTGGAACGACTACGCCTACCGCGAGGACTGGACCGCCGCGTCCGAGCGCCTGCACGCCACGAACAACTTCCCGGAGTTCACCGGGCGGCTCTGCCCGGCTCCCTGTGAGTCGGCGTGCGTGCTCGGCATCAACCAGCCGGCCGTCACCATCAAGAACGTCGAAGTCTCCATCATCGACAAGGCGTGGGACAGCGGCGACGTCACCCCGCAGCCGCCCGAGCGCCTCTCCGGCAAGACCGTCGCCGTCATCGGCTCCGGCCCCGCCGGACTGGCCGCCGCACAGCAGCTGACCCGGGCCGGCCACACGGTCGTCGTGTACGAGCGCGCCGACCGCATCGGCGGCCTGCTGCGCTACGGCATCCCCGAGTTCAAGATGGAGAAGTCGCACATCAACCGCCGCATCGAGCAGATGCGCGCGGAGGGCACCAAGTTCCGCACCGAGGTGGAGATCGGCGCCGACATGCCGGCCGACGCGCTCCGCCGCCGCTACGACGCGGTCGTCGTCGCGGCCGGTGCCACGGTCTCCCGCGACCTGCCCGTCCCGGGCCGCGAGCTGAACGGCGTCCACTTCGCCATGGAGTACCTGCCGCTCGCCAACAAGGTGCAGGAGGGCGACCTGACGGTCTCCCCGATCACCGCCGAGGGCAAGCACGTCGTGGTCATCGGCGGCGGCGACACCGGCGCCGACTGCGTGGGCACCGCCCACCGCCAGGGCGCGCTCTCCGTCACCCAGCTGGAGATCATGCCGCAGCCGGGCGAGGACCGGAACGCCAACCAGCCCTGGCCGACCTTCCCCATGCTCTACAAGGTCACCTCCGCGCACGAGGAGGGCGGCGAGCGGCTCTACTCCGTCTCCACCACCCACTTCGAGGGCGACGAGGACGGCAACGTCCAGGCGCTGCACCTCATCGAGGTGGAGTTCAAGGACGGCAAGCTGGAGCAGAAGTCCGGCACCGAGCGCGTCATCCCGGCCCAGCTCGTCACCCTCGCCATGGGCTTCACCGGCACCGACCAGGCCAACGGCCTCGTCGAGCAGTTCGGTGTCGCCCTCGACGAGCGCGGTAACATCGCCCGCGACGCCGACTACGCGACCAACGTCGAAGGCGTCTTCGTCGCCGGTGACGCGGGCCGCGGCCAGTCGCTCATCGTGTGGGCCATCGCCGAGGGCCGCTCCGCGGCGCGCGGGGTGGACCGCTTCCTGACCGGGACCAGCGCGCTGCCGGCCCCGATCCGCCCGACGGACCGTTCCCTGTTGGTCTGACCCCGACTGCCGGGACCCGCCGCTTCCGCGGCCGGCCCCGGAGCAGACGTCCCGTACAAAGGCGTACGGAACTGAACGCGGCGCCTGCCTCGTCCCCGACCGGACTTGGGTGGGCGCCGTGGCGCTTCCGGGGCCGGGCCGCCGGAACACGGGAATGCCCGGCACGGAGACGTCTC